>DAOLYL010000010.1:0-6362 GCA_035425765.1 Flavobacterium sp.
TAAATAGTACAAGTACAAACCCGTTACTCATCAATGAAGATTTATTAGAGTTTAATTATAGCCATGAAAATGTTTATGTTTCAAGAGCTTGTGGTTATAAAACCATTATGGAACTCAATGCTGCTGATGGTGTTTTACTTTCAGATGCACCACCAACTAATGATTTTTGGATTCAAGCAATCAATATAGAAAACAATTCGATAACTACTGAAAATGAAATACACATTAAAATATACCTTTAGCATTGTGCTAGTGCTATTTTCATTAGTAGTAAATGCACAAGTTTCTAGCGTAAGCGAACAACCAAAAGAAACCACCGCTAAAACCGATAGTATTCCGCCAAAAAAGGAACGTTATGGAATTCGTGTTGGTGTTGATTTATTCAAATTAACGCGTTCTTTTTATGAAGACGATTATCGAGGAATTGAATTTGTTGGCGATTATCGATTGACAAGAAAACATTATTTAGCAGCCGAAATTGGTAATGAAAACAAAACTGTTGACGATGACCAATTGAATTTTACAACCAAAGGTTCTTATGTAAAAGTTGGTTTTAATTATAATACCTATGAAAATTGGCTCGATATGGAAAACCAAATCTACGTTGGTTTACGCTATGGTTTTGGAACATTTAGTCAAACACTAAACAGCTATCAAATCTATAATCCTAATCCTTATTTTGGTGAATCGCCAGTTGTTGAATCGGGTGAAGAATTCACAGGATTAACAGCTCAATGGCTTGAAGCTGTTGTTGGCGTTAAAGCAGAAGTTTTTGATAATATTTTTGTTGGGTTTAGTTTTAGCTTAAATAGATTACTGTCGCAAAAACAACCTAGTAACTTTGAAAACTTATATATTCCTGGTTTCAATAGAACTTATGCTGGTGAGTTTGGTGTAGGATTTAATTACACCGTTTCTTATTTTATCCCTATCTATAAAGCTACAGTAAAACCAAAGAAAAAAGAAGAAGAAAAAAAGAAGAAGAAAAAGTAATTTCTTTTTTAAAACACTAAAAAGTCATGTCAAAAAAAACAAAAGCATTTATATTCAACCTACTTTGTTTTGCTGTTTTATTTATCTTATTTAGATTTATAATAGAAGAATACACTAATTTAACTGGTTATTGGATTCCTATTACGGCATTTGTAGTTGGAACAATTTTAGCTCCTAAATTTCAAGCTGTTCAATCACCATTGGGAGAAAAATTAGTAATGAAATGGATTTTCCTGAAAGGAATTAAAGTCGTTGAATAGAAAATTGTTGACAATGTAGTTAGTAATTAAATGTTAAAATTTATGTCTCCAACTATAATTTTATTATATTTGTTATACCCTAAATCTCGAAAATAACTTAATTCATATTGCTATGATTAATACTAGCTATAATTACAGTCTTCATTATAAAAGTAATAGCGCTGACGAAAAAATAGTAGTTCTCACTCAAGCTCGAAACAACAAAGGAGAAGAAAACTCACTAGAAATTCCCGAATCTGACCTTAGTAATCTTATTACGAAACTCAGCAATTTCAAAGAAATTGTAGATACTCCTATAATACCTATTCCTGATATGGACGAAGTAAAAATCGAACCATTACGTCCAAATGTGATTCAAACATTGGTTGCACTATTTTTATCAGGAATACCAGTTACTGACTTATCACGACAATATAATTATCCAGAAGAAATCATTAAATTTCATTTAGAAGAAAAAGGCATCATTTTACTAGATTAGGTTTATAGTAAATGCTTTTGGGGAGAAACATCTCGATTCGTCGAGATGTTTTTTTGTTTTCATTAACTAGTATTCTTTTCAGAAAAGTATATTTTTGTGATAAAATTTATTTGCACTATGAATAAACTAGTACTAGCTTTTCTTTTGAGTTTTTCTTTTTTTATTACCAAAGCCCAATCTGGCTATGAAGTAACTATCAATTTAAAAAATTATAGCGACTCACTCGCCTATCTTACCTATTATCAGTTTGACAAAACTTATATTAAAGACACCTGTCGAACTATAAAGAACGGAAAAATAATTTTTAAGGGAAAAACCAAACTAGACAAAGGCGTTTATTCATTAGTTGGTCAACAAAAGAACTTATTGTTTGATTTTTTTATCGAAAACGACAATCAAATCTTAGAAATAAACTCATCGGCTGATGCTAATATGGTAAGCAATTTAGAAGCAAAAAATGCACCGATACTGAATGATTTCTTTGGTTACATAAAATTCATAAATGGTCAAGCCAAAAAGTTTGACATTATTAAACAAAACGCAAAAGGAAAATCAAAAAACGATTCTATTTCGTTTATGAAAAGCGAAAGAGAGTTACTTGACAAAAATTTTAAAGAGTATGAAAACCAAGTTTGGGAGAAAAACAAAAACAACCTACTTGGAACTGTCTTAAATCTAAAAATCGACAAACTCCTAAAAGATATTCCAAAAGCATCAAACGGACGACCAGATAGTGTTGCTGTTTTTAAGTACTATAAAAAACACTATTGGGATAATGTAAATTTAAAAGATGATGTTATTGTTAAAAACCCCTTTTTCTACAAAAAATTAAAAACCTATTTTGATGACGTAGTTCTAAAAAATCCAGATAGCGTTGCCGTAGAAATAGACAAAATGATTGTTCAAACAACATCAGGAAGTTTAGTCAATAAATTACTAATTAGCTATTTCACTTTTTCGTATGAAACATCAAAAATAGTTGGTTTTGACAAAGTTTTTGTTCACATGGCAGACACCTATTTCAAAACAGGAAAAGCTAATGGTGTTTATGATGACCACACAGCTGTGGATAAAATTATCAAAAAAGCCAATAGATTACGACCTTTATTGATTGGAGCAAAAGCACCTGAACTTTTTATGATAAAAGCCAGTGATCAACCTAAAACGAAACAAATTGGCATAGAAGCAGCAACAACCAGCGAAGAGGTAACCAAACTATATTATGCCAACGAAGCAGTTATTAACAAGTTGTTTTTTAAACTAAATGAAGTCACGGCAGATTATACTATTTTAGTTTTTTGGGATGTTGATTGTAGCCATTGTGTGGTGGAAATCCCAAAGTTATTAGAAATATATCACGAATTAAAAAAAGAAAAAAAGCCAATCGAAATAATTAGTTTCTACACTCAATTTGAAGGCGACAAATGGCTAAAATACATTGAAGAGAAAAAATTAGATTGGATAAATGTTTATGATGGTGCTCATTTTAACAACGTTCCAGAGAAATATGATGTCTATTCAACACCAATAATTTATATCTTAGACAAAAATAAAATCATTAAAGGAAAAAAATTAGGTGTTGACCAAATCAAAGAATACATCAATATCCTAGAAAAAAGTAAATTGTAATGCTATGAAAGACCAATCCGATTTATCAACTTTAACATTAACCGAACTTAACAAAAGAGCCAAATCTACTAAAATGGCTTCTGGATTATTAATTGGAATAATAATAGTTCAGTTTATAACAGGTATTTTTTTAACACTTAAACAAGGGTTTAGTGTTTTTATCCTTATTCCTGTTGCCTTCTTGCCTATGGTTGCTGTAAACTATTCTAATTTAAAAAAAATCAACGAAGAAATTGCTAAACGAAAATCTTAGTTTTCTTCTTGCTGGAATTTAGTTCTTTTACTTCCTTCATACATTTCATATTTCACCAATCGAGCTTCTAAACTTCCGTTGAAAAGTTTGATTTTTCGTGACGGACGAAGACCAACAAATTTCAATGCTTCAAGATTTGCCGTAATAAACCAGGCATTAGTATTTGGATAATTATTTTTCAGTGTATCACCCAATTCTCTATAAAATCGCTCCAAATCAATATCCAAACGTTCACCATACGGCGGATTGAAAACCATGTGCAACGGTCCAGCATTTTCTTTTTTAGTATCAAAAAAATTCGCTTGACTTATTGTAACATAATCATCTAAATTAGCATTTATTATATTGTCTTTCGCTTTTTGAACAGCACTTGGCGCTTTGTCAAAACCTACAATCGTGTGATGAAATTCTTTGGTGCGTTTCATCAAAGCATCAATAATTTGGTCAAATAAATCGTTGTCCCAATCGTTCCATTTCTCGAAAGCAAATTCTTTTCGGTTGATATTAGCAGGAATATTACAAGCAATCATTGCTGCTTCCGCCAAAATAGTTCCCGAACCACACATTGGATCCAAAAAATCAGAACTTCCATCCCAACCCGAAAGCAAAAGCATTCCAGCAGCAAGAACTTCGTTTATTGGAGCAATATTAGTCGCAGTTCTATAACCACGATGATGTAACGAAGCACCAGAAGTATCTAATGCAACCGAACATTGATCTCTATCGATGTGAATATTTATTCTTAAGTCTGGAAAATCTTTGTCAACACTTGGTCGTTGTCCAGTTTTATCTCTAAATTGGTCAACAATAGCATCTTTTGCTTTTTGGGAAACAAACTGCGAATGCTTGAAATTATCCGAATGAATTGTGGTATCAATTACAAAAGTTTGATTAGCATTTAGATATTTACTCCAATCAATTCCTTGAATTCCTTTGTATAAATTTTGGTCGTTTGTTGCACGGAAATAATAAATTGGCTTCAAGATTTTCAATGCAGAACGCAAGGATAAATTGGCTTTATACATAAAACCTTTATCACCTTTAAAACTCACCATTCGAGTTCCAATTTCCACTTCTTGCGCGCCTAATTGGTTTAATTCTTTTGCTAATATTTCTTCAAAACCAAAAAAAGTTTTGGCTACCATTTTAAAATTTTCCATTTTATGCTGAATTTTTTCAGTAACAATATCAAAAGTCAATTTTTGACATTTCTTCGGCAAAAATACACTAAATTTGCTGGTTCAGAATTCATTTGAAAAGAATAAATGTCAGAAGCAATAAAACCCGATACTAAAAACTCAAAAGACGAAACCAATACTTGGTATGAATCTTGGTTTGATACAAAATACTATCACATTCTTTATAAAGACCGAAATTACCGTGAAGCACAAGTTTTTATGGATAATTTGACGCATTATTTAAACTTGCCCGAAAAAGCCAAAGTATTGGATTTAGCGTGTGGAAAAGGTCGTCATTCTATTTATTTGAACCAATTGGGTTTTGATGTAATTGGTGCCGATTTATCCGAAAACAGTATCGCCGAAGCTAAAAAGAACGAAAATGACAATTTGCATTTTGTCGTTCATGACATGCGTGAATCCTACGAAGAAAAATTTGACGCAATTTTCAATCTTTTTACCAGTTTTGGTTATTTTGAAAAGGAAGAAGACAATCTTCAAACTTTAGTTGCTATCAAAGAAAGTTTATCCGAATATGGTTTTGCTGTCATTGATTTTATGAATGTACATCAGGTGATTCCAAATTTAATTCCCGAAGAAATTAAGACTGTTGACGAAATTGTTTTTCACATTAAACGATTTGTTTTGGACGGATTTATCATAAAACAAATTGATTTTGAAGCTGATGGAAAATCATTTCATTTTGAAGAAAAAGTAAAAGCATTTACGCTCGAAGATTTTCAAAACATGATGGATAAAGCTGGAATTTATTTATTAGATACTTTTGGCGATTATAAGTTGAAGAAATTCCATAAAAATACTAGCGAACGATTAATAATGATTTTTAAATAGGTTATTCGTTAATTTGGTTATTTGTTTATGACAAACCAAATCAACAAATAACCAAACCAACAAATCAACAAAAAAATGAATTACCTACTTCCTTTATTATCAGTTATTTTGGGTTATTTAATTGCATTGATAATTAAACCTAAAAAGAAAAGTAATTTAAAACTTTTACTAGCTTTTAGCGGTTCTTTTTTACTGTCAATCACCGTGATGCATTTGCTTCCTGAAGTTTATGAAAAGCATAGTCATAGCGTTGGAATTTTCATCATGGTTGGGATTTTATTCCAAATTATTTTAGAATTTTTCTCCAAAGGTGCAGAACACGGTCATGTTCACGGACATGATAAAATTGCCAAAATGCCGTGGTTGTTGTTCATCAGTTTGTGTATTCATGCGTTTTTAGAAGGATTTCCGGTTGGTCATCATCACGATTTGGCATACGGAATTGCCATTCACCACTTGCCTATCGCAATTATTTTGACAACATTTTTTATCAATGCAGAATTGAATAAAACAGCGTTGTTTATTTTCATGCTTACTTTTGCTTTTATGACACCACTTGGAACTTTTGTTTCTGATACTGTTCCGTTTATTACGCAATATTACACCGAAATTACAGCGGTTGTTATTGGAATATTATTTCATATTTCGTCCACCATTATTTTTGAAAGTAGCGAAGGACACAAATTTAATATTGCCAAAATTTCAATGATTATTTTAGG
>DAOLYL010000010.1:6462-18712 GCA_035425765.1 Flavobacterium sp.
TTCGATTTAGTTAACGGAATTATCGCTGGCGGTGACAAAGCCATTCGTCGCGCTGTAGAAAATGCCGAAGACAATCGCGAACAAGCTTGGATAGATTTACAAAACGAAAATATTGGAGAAAATGACGTTGTGATTGGCATTGCTGCTTCGGGAACAACACCTTATGTTATCGGTGGTTTGGAAAAATGCAACGAACAAAATATCATCACTGGTTGTATTACTTGTAACGAAGGAAGTCCATTAGCTTTGACGGCACAATTTCCCGTAGTCGTTGTTGTTGGTCCAGAATTCGTTACCGGAAGTTCAAGAATGAAAGCAGGAACGGCTCAAAAATTAGTTTTGAATATGATTTCTACCGCAACAATGATACAACTTGGCAAAGTAAAAGGCAACAAAATGGTCGATATGCAATTGAGCAACGACAAATTAGTTGATCGTGGTGTGAAAATGATTATGAGTGAAATTCCAGTAGATTATGAAAAAGCTTCGGAATTATTGAAAGAATTTGGAAGCGTTAGAAAAGCAGTTGAGAATTATAAAAATTAAACTATGTCAACCAATAAAGACAAATTAGCAAAAGGCGTTAAATATCTTGCGAGTTCTTTACCATTGATGTTTATTGGTCCAAGCGTAATTTATAATGCGTTTATGAACCAACATACCAATTGGCATTACTTGGTTTTAGGAATTGGAATTACGATTTGCATCACTTCAGTGTTTTTAGCTTTTAAAGGAATAAAAACCATGACTGATGCAATGTTTGATGGAGATAAATAATGATTATTTAATTATTATTTTTCTAGAAACTGAATTTCCTTCCGATGTAATTTTTGCTAAATAAATCCCTGATGTTAAATTAGTTTCAATCTCAGAAGTTCCTTCAAAAGAAGCAGTAAATATTTCTGCTCCAAGCATATTATAAATTGTAATTACCGCATCCGATTTTACTCCCGAAATTGTAAAATTACCATTGGAAGGATTTGGATACAAAGCAATTGTGCCAATACTATTTTGATTTGTACTTAATGATGAAGACCAAGCTTGACCAACGTTATTTCCCCAAATATAATCAGCCAAATTTGGATAATCAATAAATGGATTTCTGTTGTATTGCCAAGTATAAATATAGTTATTTCTGTTCATTTCAAAATCATCCGAAGCATCTGTTTGATTCCACTGAAGCAAAGTTGCTAAATCTCCAATTTGTCCAACAGTTGTATCGGGTAAATCGCCATTAACAACACTTAATCCATTATAACGAACTGCCATATAAAAAATCGCTCTAGCAACATCACCTTTCCAAGAACTTTGATTTCCACTTCTACCATTATAACCTGTTAAACCGAAATCTTTATTACTTCTGTTTGTGTTTTCAGGTCCATCTTCAGCTCTTAAATGATGTGCATCAGCATGTCCAGCAGCAATATCATCAGCACTTGTCGGTAACCAAACGTTTATTCCATCTGGAGTTTCCTCAGTAGCATTAGCAAAACCACCACGTGATTGTGGATATATATGTTCTCTGTTCCATTTTCCCGTTCCAATACTTCCTGTTTGATAATCTAATTTTGCTCTCGGAATTTCAACGTACATTAACCAAACTTCGTTACTATTCAACGGGTTTTGATCAGCAACTTTAAGAATATCAACAATATCACCATAATTATGAGCACGAACAACTGCTGGATTAGCAATTATATTTTGAAGTTCTTGTTTCAAAGCGTTTCCTGCCAAACCTTCCAATGATGAATAATATCCATTTGGCGCAGTACTTTCTACAAAATCATAAGTTGGATTTAAAGGTGTTCCAAATGTTGCTTGCGTAAAATCATTGTCAACTACTCTAATTTCAATAAAATCATTTAATCGAATATATCCAGAAGGTAAATTCCCAAATTCAACTACTGCAACTTCATCGCCTTCGTCCAACACATCATCTGTGAAAGTTATTGTTGTTGAAAAAGTATTTGTTCCAGAAGGAATTAAGACATTTGTTAAACCTGTAAAATCAGCATTTTCTAACGAACCTGAACTAAGTGAAAACGAAAATGAAACATCACTAGTAACAGGACTTTGTGCTGTAAACGCTAGTTGAATTGTATTTCCTTCAGTAACCTGAAATGTTGAAGTTGAAATTGTTATTCCGTTAAAAACAAAACCACTTCCATCGTTATTTGCTCCTGGAGTTGGTGCTTTAGCTTCGTAAGTGCCGTCATTTTTTCTCTGTATAGAATTGGCTGTACTTGCACCGCTTGCGCTTTCATTTAATTGTGTTACAACTCCTAGTAACGCCATTAATTCAGTTGAATCTGGATCATTTGTACCGTAAACTATTGCATCAATTAAATTTACGTTTGTAGCTAAAGAATTATTTGGAAAATCAGATGACGAACCTTGATACAAACCAATTCCATCTGGACCGTTTTGAAAAATACTTTCAGGTAATAATTTTTCAGGAACAGGAGAAACAAAGCTATTACCAATTAGAAACAAACCATTTACATCTGTCGTAAAACCATCTAAATCAATCACATAATAACTTAAATTAATTTGAGAACCTGTTCCATTATATAAAACTAAAACATAACCGTCAAGAGGAAAGTTTGGAGTTGTCGATTTTAATTCTATAAATTCCTTGTCATCAACAGAAGGTGTATCAGAGTCTAATTCGTTAATAACAACTTGAGATTGGCAAAAAAAAGTTGTGAACATTGCCACTAAGAAAAAAGTATTTTTTATCATTATAGTTTTGAGTTGATAAGCAAAGTTATTTATAAGCACTCAATAAAAAGAATATTTGCTATTTATTAACTTAAAAAACACATTGGAAGTTGGTTTGTAAAGAAAAAACGCAAATTTTTAGAAGCTAAAAATTTATTAAAGTGTAGTATTTCAGATATAACTTAAGATAAACTTTCCTTAATTTCACTTTGGTTTCAGTATAAATTAAATACATTTGCAGACGAAAAAAAATAACGATTTAAAAAGATGAAAAAAATTATTTTATTATTAGCAGTTATCACAATAGCGTTTTCATGTAACTCGCTTTCAGATGGAGAATATAGCATCACAGGAACTGTTAAAGGATTACCAAACGGTTTAGTGTTTTTAGAAAAACCTAGTGAAAACGGAATGTCTTTCTCAGCGATTGATACTGTTAAAATTGTTGACGGAAAATTTGAAATCAAAGGAAAATCTACTGAACCAGAAATGTTTTTTATCCAAGTAGAAAAAGTGAACGGAAAGGTTCCTTTCATTCTTGAAGAAGGTGAAATTACAATTGAAGTTGATAAGGATAGTTTATATAAAACTAAAATTGGTGGTACATATAGCAATGATGAGTTTAACACTTTTAATACAAAGTCAAATAAAATTCAAAAATCAATGCAAAAGAAAGTTATGGATTTTCAAATGAAAAACATGGCTAAAATGAAAGAAGCACAAGAAAAAAATGATACTGTTGTGATGAACTCATTAAGAAATCAATACAAAGATTTACAAAATGAAATGACAACCTATATGTTTGGTTACCCTAAAGACCATCCAAAATCTTTCATCAGTATGTTAATTATCCAATCAATGGTTGGAAACCCTGAGTATAAATTAGAAGAAACTGAAAAACAATTTACTGCTCTTGATAAAAAACTAAAAGACACCAAAGTAGGAAAAAAAATAGCTGAAAAAATTAAAGAAATCAAAAATGCAAATAAAACTGTTCCAACCAGTTCAGGAATAAATGTTGGTGCAGTTGCTCCAGATTTCTCTGCAAAAAATCCTCAAGGAAAGGTAGTTTCACTAAAATCAAGTTTGGGTAAAGTAACAATAATTGATTTTTGGGCTTCTTGGTGTGGACCATGTAGAGCAGAAAATCCAAATGTTGTAGCTTTATACAACGAATTGCATACTAAAGGTTTAAACATCATTGGAGTTTCACTAGACAAAGATGCTGCAAAATGGAAAGAAGCTATTGCAAAAGATGGTTTAACTTGGACACAAATATCTAACTTAAAAGAATTTAATGATCCAATAGCAAAACAATATGGAATTACACAAATACCAACAACTTATATCTTAGATTCAAAAGGAACTATTGTTGCTAGAGATTTGAGAGGAAACGAACTAAAATCTAAAGTACTAGAATTATTGAATGTTAAATAATATTCGCTTTATTATTAGTTATAAAATCTCCTTTTCGGGAGATTTTTTTATTCAATTCGTTTTCAGAATATTAGAAAAAAAGTACTAAATAAAAAGTAATTTTTCTTGCTAAAAAGAAAACAGTTTTTATATTTGCAACCGCAATAGCGTTGGGGAGATACTCAAGCGGCCAACGAGGGCGGACTGTAAATCCGCTGACTACGTCTTCGCAGGTTCGAATCCTGCTCTCCCCACAAAAAAAGCACAGTTAATCTGTGCTTTTTTTATTTATAAAAGTTATATTTGATTTTTAAATAAAAGCATAACTATGAAAACAAATACATTATTTGGTTCACTTCTACTTATTAGTCTAACCTTACTAACCGCGTGCAAAAAAGAAGAAGAAACACCTACTCTAGACACAAACAAACAAATAATTTTACCAAGAGTAGCACCAATTCCAGCAACATCTACTTATGTTCAACCAACTAATCCACAAACGGTTGCTCAACCAGCACAAACAATAACACAAAGTCAACCCGTTGCTAACCAACAACAAGTAGCAACAAAACCAGGAATGAACCCACCACACGGACAACCAGGTCATCGCTGTGATATTGCCGTTGGTGCGCCATTAAATTCTAAACCAAATGCAACTGCTACTCCAAATACCTCAAGTCAACCTGCTTTTACAAAAACAGTAATACCTAATTCTGCTCAACAAGCAAAATCAACTGGAACAACAGCTACAACTTCTGCTACGCCAGCAATATTAAATCCTAACACAGCTAGCGTTCCTGCTGGAACAAATCCTCCACATGGACAACCAGGACACGTCTGCGGAACACCGGTTAGCACACCTGTAAGTACTCCTGCAAAATAATAACATAAAAAAAAGTCTCCAGAAATATGGAGACTTTTTTTATTATAAACTAGTATAGTTTTTATTCTAAAACAAAACTAACGTTTACTGTTGAATTAATTTCTATTTCACCAATAGCTAATGTCTCTCTTGGAGCTGCGCTTTCTGCATCAGCCATTGCCATCATTGCTCCTTTATACATCGGTTGTGGATAATGCACTTGCGAATTATCTGTTATAAAAAGTGCCTTACCAACTTTTTGTCCTAAAACAGAAACGTAATCTTCGGCTTTTTGTTTTGCGTTTAGCATTGCTTTTTTACGTGCTTCTCTTTCGTGTTCTTCCATTTTTGACGATTTAAATTCAACGCCTTGAATAGAATTTACGCCTACATCGTTTAATCCCATCATGATTTCATCATATTTTGATAAATCTTTCAACGTGATACTGATGTTTTGGCTCGCTTGAAAGTTGTATTTCTTTTTTTCGTAGTCGTAGTTTTTATACAGACTTACATTATCCGTTTTATAATCAGTAGCGGCAAGACCACTTTTCTTTAAAAACTTGATTACTTTATCTACCGTTTCGTCGTTAAGCGTTTTTACTTCTTTGGAATCTTTGCCAGTATTCAAAACACCTACCGAAATAATCGCTCTGTCTGGAACTACTTTAACTTTACCTTCTCCAGTTACTGAAATTTGAGGAACTTGAGGTTTATTTTCTTGGGCTTGTGTCATAATAGAAAATAATGTTGCTAAGATTAATACTGTCTTTTTCATAATAAATGTTTTATTGTTTTAAATACTACTTTTCAAAAGTTGTGCCAATTATAATTTGCCTGCTTTTGCCATTACAAACAAAATGATGATTGGAACAGCTAACAAAATCACCATCAACAAATTATCTTGTAACAGCGAAGGCATTTTTAACAAAGTAATAACATAACCGCCAATTGCTCCACCAAAATGAGCCGTGTGTCCAATGTTATCCGATTTAGATTTCATTCCATAAATAGAATAGAAAAGATATAAAATTCCGAAAATATAAGCTGGCATAGGAATAATTCCGAAAATCCCAATGGTCATATCTGGATACATTAAAATAGCTGAATATAAAATTCCTGTCACAGCTCCAGATGCACCAACAGCGCGATAACTGTAATCATTTCCATGGAAAGCCATTGTGAGCAAACTTCCAAATATCAAACTTCCCAAATAAATCAAAATAAATGAAAAATCTCCTAGTGTTTGAATGACAATAGGCGCAAAAAAATACAGCGTAATCATGTTGAAAGCCAAATGCATAAAATCGGCATGAAGAAACGCTGAAGTTATCATTCTAATTTGTTCTCCAGCACGAATACTTCCTACATGGAACTGATATTTTCTAAAAAACATTTCATCATTGAACCCTTTGATACTAAAAAGTACATTGGCAATGATTACGGCAAGCATAACTATATTATCCATATTTTATTTGAACCAAGATTTAACCATTTCTTTCTCTGGCAAAGTATCGTTTTTGTGATGAAAATTATTGGTTTTTGCATCATAATTGTATTCGGAAGCCCAATTTTTATGATTTTCTGCCAAAGCTATAATGTTGTCACACACATACTTTATTTCTTCATTCGTTGTTGTTGGATGAATAGACATTCTGATCCATCCTGGTTTTTTTATCAAATCACCCGATGAAATTTGGCACACTAAATCGTTAGATGTTTCTTGGTCAACATGCAACAAAAAATGTCCATACGTTCCGGCACAACTGCATCCGCCGCGAGTTTGAATTCCAAAACGATCGTTTAAAATTTTCACTCCTAAATTAAAATGTAAATCGTTAATATAAAACGAAATCACTCCTAACCTATCCTTGTGTTGTTCTGCCAAGATATTTATATTTTCAACCGATTGAAGTCTGTCAAAAACATATTCTACAATTTCGTGCTCGCGATTTTGGATATTTTCCACGCCCATTTCTTCTTTCAATTGAATTGCCAAAGCGGTTTTGATTACTTGAAGGAATCCTGGTGTTCCGCCATCTTCTCTATCTTCGATATTGTCGATGTATTTGTGTTCACCCCAAGGATTTGTCCAACTCACGGTTCCGCCACCAGGACAATCGGGAATGTTATTTTTGTATAAATTTTTATTAAAAAGTAAAACTCCAGTCGTTCCTGGTCCGCCAAGAAATTTGTGTGGCGAAAAGAAAATAGCGTCCAAATATCGTTCATCATCCGGATGCATATCGATAGCAACATATGGTCCAGAACAGGCAAAATCCACAAAGCAAACACCGTTGTTTTCGTGCATGATTTTTGCCACTTCGTGATATGGTGTTTGAATTCCAGTAACATTGGAACACGAAGTAATTGAAGCAATTTTAAAACTTCTGTCTTTATATTTCTCTAAGGTTTCTTTAAACTTTTCTAGACAAAATAACCCTTCATCATCACATGGAATTACTTCAACATCTGCAATGGTTTCTAGCCACGACGTTTGATTGGAATGATGTTCCATGTGCGAAATCAAAACGATTGGTCGTAATTCTTTTGGAACATTTGTAAATTCTTTTAAATTTTCGGCAATTCGAAGTCCTAAAATTCTTTGAAATTTATTGACAACACCAGTCATTCCAGTTCCATCGGTAATTAAAACATCATCATCGTTGGCATTTACATGTCGTTTGATAATTTTTCTCGCTTCGTGATATGCCATCGTCATTGCAGTACCAGAAATGGTAGTTTCTGTATGTGTATTGGCAACAAATGGTCCAAAAACGTTCATCATTTTTTCCTCAATTGGACGGTATAATCTTCCGCTGGCTGTCCAATCGGTGTAAATTATTTTTTGGTTTCCAAAAGGTGATTGAAATTCTTGATTAATTCCGATGATATTTTTCCTGAATTGCTCAAAGTAAAGTTCTAGTGTTGTATCGTTTGCAGTAGCTAACATAGTAAAAAAATATAGTGCTCAAAGATACATTTTTTTGAATTAAATCGTTTTCGTAAAAAAGGATTTTAAACCTTTTCAACTATTTAACGTCAAATGCACATTCAACCTAATAGAAAAATGGACAAAAACACGCTTTGGTCGCTACGCCTAGGATTTTCAGGAAAACAAAGTCAAACTATTCAAAAAATAGGTTTGAATGCCTTTTTGGAAAAATCTTTCATGACAAAAGTCGATAAAAGCATTCCTAATTTTCTTGATGATAGTCCAAAAAGCTTAGCCGAATTGCAATCGAGACGCAAAGAAATTAAAAACAATACCTCAGACCAAACGAAAGAATTGCTAAAAAAAGAAATCCAAGTTTCGAATGAAATGAAAGATTGGTGGTTGGAAAAAATGATGAATGATGACTTTCCTTTAAGAGAAAAAATGACTTGTTTTTGGCACAATCATTTCGTTTCAACTTATCAAAAAGTAAAAGTTAACCATTGGGTTTTTCAGCACAATCAATTGCTACGAGAAGAAGCTTTTGGCAACTTCAAAACATTGACCAAAAAAGCAATACAAACTAATGCGATGGTTCGTTATTTGGATAATGTAGATAACCGTAGAGATAAAATCAATGAAAATTTAAGCCGAGAGTTGCTCGAACTTTTCACTCTTGGCATTGGAAATTATACCGAAGATGATATTAAAAATGGCGCAAAAGGTTTAGCTGGATTACATCTTGGTGAAAACCAAGCCATTTACAGACGTTTTTTTGAAAATAATGACACTATAACTTACTTCGGGAAAACAGGGAGTTTTAAAGCTGATGAATTAGTCGATATCATTTTTGAACAAAAAGCAGTTCCCTATTTAATCACTCGAAAGATTTTAAAATGGTTTATTTACGATTCTCCATCAGAAGAAATAGTAAAGTATTATGGCGACTATTTTCGGAAGGTGAATTTTGAAATAAAACCGTTATTGACAAAAATTTTTACGGAAGAATATACAAAAGAAAACGCCGGAAGTAAAATCAAAGATCCGCTAGTTTATATTCTTCAACTATTAGATGAGTTGCAAATTAAAGATGTCAAACCAAGACTCATTGTTTTCTTTTTAAAGCAACAAGGAATGGATTTATTTAATCAACCTAATGTAAAAGGATGGAATAGTGGAAAAGAATGGTTGACTTCTCAAATTTATTTGCAAAGAAATAATGTAGCCGATTTATTGTGTAATGGTAAAAGTTTAAATAGACGAAATCAATTCAATGAAAATGAAATAATTACCGAAAATAAAAATGCGCTAATAAATGTAAATATTGATTTTAATTCCAATGGAAATAATAAAACCATCATTGCAGAATTGACTAATCGATTGCTGTTTCAAACGGATGAAAACTTGCAAAAAGAACTAGAAACGCTCTTGAAATACGATTTTAATCCAAAGACAGCAAGTTCCAAAAACGCAGTACTTCGACTATTTAACACCATTATAAAAACACCTGAATTTCAATTGATATAGTTATGAATAGACGTAATTTTTTAACCTTAACAGGAACATTTACAGGTGGAACTTTATTGCTTCCTAGTTTTCTTCATGCTTTTGGAACCCAATCCAATTTGGTTATCGGTGAACAATGTTTGGTTTTCATTCAATTAAATGGTGGCAATGATGGCTTGAACACTTTTATTCCTTACGACAATCCGTTCTATTATGATTTACGTCCAAAAATAGCCTTGTCAAAAAATGAAATTGTGTCCAAAAATAATGGTATGGGATTTCATCCTGCTTTGAAAGATTTTGCCACTATGCAACAAAATGGCGATTTGAGCATCATCCAAAATGTTGGTTATCCAGAACCCAATCGCTCGCATTTTCGCAGTCAAGAAATATGGCAAACGGGTTCGAAAAGCAATGAATACCTCAATGAAGGTTGGCTTGGACGTTATTTAGACATTCAATGCAAAGAAAATCAACCCACAGCTGGAATTAATCTTGACGCTATTGACAACTTGGCATTAAAAGGAAATGAACCCAATGCCATTACGGTAAAAGATCCAAATCGATTTAAAATAAGAAAGAATGGCGACGATGAAGTTGCACTTTCGTCCAATCCGCAATTAGATTTTGTTCGAAAAATAGCCAATTCAGTTACGGAAGGTTCAGAAGAAATTCAAAAAGCTTTGACAAAATCTACCTCCGAAATTAATTACCCCAAAACCAAATTAGCAGCCAATTTAGAATGGATTGCTAGACTGATTAAAGGAAATTTGAATTCAAAAGTATATTACACATCTCAAAATGGTTATGATACTCATGACAATCAACTAGCTATTCATCAGCGAAATTTAACTGAACTGAACGATGCTGTTTTTAGTTTTTATTCCGATTTAAAAAAAGCGAATTTGTTGCAAAACGTTACCATCGTTGTCTTTTCAGAATTTGGAAGAAGAGTAAAAGACAATGGCAATGGAACCGATCACGGAACTGCTGCACCACTTTTTATTATTGGTGGAATGAATAGTGGAAAAGTTTTGGGCGAAAATCCAAATTTGAGCGATTTAGACAATGGTGATTTGAAATACAACATTGATTTTCGTTCTGTTTATGCTACGCTATTGCAAAATAAAATGCAATTTAATCCAAACCAAATTGGCATAACTAATCAACCTTTGAAAGGATTATTCACTTAAAACAACATTTGAATTTCTTTGATGTTAAAAAAACTAATTGAATCGTCTTCAAGCATTACTTGTAACTTTCCATCATGAGTAACGCCTTGAATGATTCCCATAAAACGATTATTTTTAACGTCTTCAAAAGCTAATGGTTTGTCTTTTTTGAATAGTTTCTCGTGGTATTTAATCCAAAAGACTGGCATTAATTCATCCAACTTCTGGAATTTCTCTTGAATTTTTTCAGCAATTTCTTCAGCTGTTACAAAAATATCATACTCTTTGCCTGTCAAACTTTTCAACGAAGTCGCTTTTGGTAAATGCTCAAAATTGGTTTGATTTAGGTTTAACCCAATTCCAACAACCGAATCGAAGCTTTCGCCATTTTTTAGCACATTTTCAATCAATATGCCACCAACTTTCTTAGAATCTGCCATAATGTCGTTTGGCCATTTGATGGAAACCTTTTGAATTTCATGCATTTCTAAAACTTCTAAAACTGCTAATGCAACTACAATATTCCAGTCAAACAGTCTTTCATTGGAAATCATTACATTTTTAACCAATACGCTAAATGTCAAGTTTTTACCAGCTTCACTCATCCATTTCGAACCCATTTGTCCGCGACCTTTTGTTTGCTCATTGGCAACAACAATAGTAAAATTATCGAGCTTTTTTTCTCTTGACAACTGCTTCAAATAGTCGTTTGTAGAATCTATGGCACTGAGTTTGATTATTTGCAATGTAATTAAGGTATAAATTAGTATAATTTTAGTACTTGCTTAGGCAAAAATAAGTACAAAATATAATACCTTTGCAAAACATAGAAATTTTATACATGGCGAAGAAAGCGGCTCAAACAGATGTGCTATTGGCAAACATCATTAAAGGAATAGAAGAAGTTAAAGGAAACGATATTGAAATCTTAGACTTAAGAGAAATAGATACAGCAGTTTGTGATTATTTTATCATCTGCAACGGAAATTCAAATACTCAAGTTAACGCGATTGTTAACTCCATCCAAAAATTAGTTTCAAAAGAATTAAAAGACAAACCTTGGCATGTTGAAGGAACTGACAACGGCGAATGGGTTTTAATGGACTATGTGAACATTGTTGTTCATGTTTTTCAAAAACAAATTCGTGAGTTTTACAACATCGAAGGACTTTGGGGTGATGCCAAAATTACAACCATACAAACCAATTATTAATACGCAAACCAAAAAATGGCTAACGATAAGAAACCAAGTAATTTTAAATTAAGTCCATACTGGATTTATGGAATATTAATTGTTATATTCTTACTATTGAATGTTTTCAGTGGTTCAAGTTTTCAAGAAGTAGGTAAATTAACCACTTCTAAATTCAATGAATACCTAGAAAAAGGTCAAGTTGAAAAAGTTATAATTTTTAATAAAACTGAAGCCGAAGTTTATCTTACTCAAGCTGCTTTAAAAGATAAAGCCCACAAAAAAGTTTCTAAAGATATTTTAGACAGAGTAAATAAAGGTCCACATTATAGTTTTGATATTGGTGATACTCAAAATTTTGAAAAAAGATTAGAGATAGCAAAAACCGAAAAAAAATTAAAAGATTTTGACTTCAAACCAAAAAGTAATTGGTCGGAAATATTCTT
>DAOLYL010000010.1:18812-20935 GCA_035425765.1 Flavobacterium sp.
GCAATTATTTTTATTGATGAAATTGATGCCGTTGGTCGTGCAAGAGGAAAAAATAATTTTTCAGGTGGTAATGATGAACGTGAAAATACTTTAAATCAATTACTAACCGAAATGGACGGTTTCGGAACTGACACACATGTAATTGTTTTAGCAGCAACCAACAGAGCCGATGTTTTAGATAAAGCATTGATGCGTGCTGGTCGTTTTGACAGACAAATTTATGTTGATTTACCAGACATCAAAGAACGTAAAGAAATATTCGAAGTTCACTTAAAACCACTGAAAAAAGTTGACGGTTTAGATGTTGATTTCTTAGCAAAACAAACTCCAGGTTTTTCAGGAGCTGATATTGCTAATGTTTGTAATGAAGCTGCTTTAATCGCAGCTAGAAATAACAAAACAGCAGTTGACAAACAAGACTTTTTAGATGCCGTTGACAGAATTGTTGGTGGTTTAGAAAAGAAAAATAAAATTGTAACTCCTGATGAAAAGCGAGCGATTGCTGTTCACGAAGCTGGACATGCAACTGTAAGTTGGATGCTAGAACACGCTGCACCGTTAGTAAAAGTAACTATAGTTCCAAGAGGTCAAAGTCTTGGTGCAGCATGGTATTTACCAGAAGAACGACTAATTGTTCGTCCAGAACAAATGTTAGACGAAATGTGTGCTACAATGGGCGGAAGAGCTGCAGAAAAAGTGGTTTTCAACAAAATATCAACTGGTGCTTTAAGCGATTTAGAAAAAGTAACCAAACAAGCTCGTGCGATGGTTACCATTTATGGACTAAACGAAAAACTTGGAAATATCACTTATTATGACTCTTCAGGTCAAAGTGAATATAATTTTTCAAAACCATATTCAGAAGAAACAGCTCAAGTTATCGATCAAGAAATTAATAATTTAATTGAGACCGAATACCAAAGAGCCATACAAATACTGACTGAGAACAAAGACAAGTTAACACAACTTGCTGATATTCTGATAGAAAAAGAAGTTATCTTTAGAGACGATTTAGAAACTATTTTCGGGAAAAGACCTTTTGATATATCAGAAGAAGAAATCATCTCTGAATAACAAAATAAAAATTTAACATTTTATTAAAATCTTAATTCAAAAACAGCTTTTGAATTAAGATTTTTTTATCTTTGATGGATTCCAAAAATTACAACAAGATTTAACACTATATATGAGTCTTTTTAGAAAAATATTTGGCAACAGCAATGATGCCTCAAATGATGAAAATCAAAGTGAGTTCAATAATACTCCATCAAGTTTCTCGCTACTTCCTGTAGATGAGAAGTTTACTTATAATTTTAAGAAAAATGGTGGAAAATTCATCTATTGTGAAAATTTAAATGAAGTTAAAGAACAATTTCTAAATATTTTAGAAGAAAATGACTGGTTTGAGTGTGATGCAATGTGTTTTGAGAAAAAATTATTCTCCATGTTAGAGGAAAATAAACTAAACTTTGACAATCCATCTGATCCAAAATTCTTATTTGCGAGTTGTGAAAATCTTATCGCCGATGAAGGTTCAGTTTTATTTTCTTCCAACCAAATAAAACAACACAAGCCAAACGATTTACCAAACAATATTATTATTCTTGCTACTACAAGTCAAATTCTTGAAAACAAAAGCGATGGTCTTAGAGTTATTAAAAAGAAATATGACAAAGAATACCCAACAAATATTACTACAATAAAATATTTTGAAAAAGCAAAAGAAGAAGATTTTCTTCAATATGGAAGTTCTGCTAAGAACTTGTATTTACTGCTTTTAGAAGATTTATAACATGAATTCAACTCTCACAAGAGCTATTTCGGGAGCAGTATATATTTTACTGCTAGTTTCAGCAACGATGTATTCTTCAAATAGTTTTTTGCTTTTTTTTGGAGTTCTATTAGTTCTTGCAGTTATTGAATTCTGCAAACTAGTTACGTTAAAAAGTATAATCCCATTGCTTGTTTCTATTGGACTTTTTATTCTTTTTAATTTATCTTATACCAATAAAACAAATGATATTCTAATTTTACTAGCAACATTGTTAGTGACTTTGAAAGCTATTGTTTTTCTTTTTGATAAAAAAAACAAACCAATAGATTCGCTTTCAAAATACGTTTAT
>DAOLYL010000010.1:21035-22854 GCA_035425765.1 Flavobacterium sp.
TTTCTATAGCCATTCTAGCTTCTGTTTTCGGAACATTAGGTGATTTAGTAGAATCTAAATTCAAGCGAATTGCCAATGTAAAAGACAGCGGAAATATAATGCCAGGTCATGGAGGTGTTTTAGATAGATTAGATAGTATTATATTTGTAGCACCAATTGTATATTTGTTTTACCAAATTTTATTTTATGTTTCATAAAGAAGGTTATAAAATCATTTTCATTTCGTTAGTAAGTTTCATCGCTGCTATAATTTTAATCGATAAATTCATCGATATTTCTTGGCTAAAAATGGCTTTGCAATTAGTCGTTCTTTTCTTTTTTGTAATGATTTTGCAATTTTTCAGAAATCCAAAAAGGATTGTTTCCTTGAATGAAAATCATATTATTGCTCCTGTTGATGGAAAAGTTGTTGTAATTGAAGAAGTTTTTGAAGCAGAATATTTCAAAGACAAACGTTTACAAGTATCAATATTTATGTCGCCAATCAATGTGCATGTTACTCGTTATGCCATGAGCGGAAAAATAAATTTTAGCAAATACCATCCTGGGAAATATTTAGTTGCTTGGCATCCAAAAGCAAGTACTGAAAATGAAAGAACTACAATTGTTGTTGAAAACAAAACTTTTGGAGAAATTTTATATCGCCAAATTGCTGGTGCTTTGGCTAAAAGAATTATTAATTATGCCGAAGAAGGAACGCAAGTAATTCAAGGAGAAGACGCTGGTTTTATAAAATTTGGTTCAAGAGTTGATTTATATTTGCCACTTGGAACCAAAATAGCTGTAAAATTGAATGACAAAGCAGTTGGTGGAAAAACTATTATTGCAATAAAAGAGTAATCACTCATGGCAGAGAAAGATTTAGAAACTCGATTTCAAGAAGCTGTCGAAATAGCTTCAAAAATGACACAAGCGTCTTTGCCACAAGATGTTCAATTGCGATTATATGCGTATTACAAACAAGCAACATTCGGAACAATTGAACCAAATAACTCTTCTAGTTTCGATTTAAGAAATGCTTTTAAAACTAATGCTTGGATGCAAATCAGCCATTTATCCGTTGAGGAAGCAAAAGAATTGTATATCGAAGCCATACTATCGTTATCAAAAAAATAATTTAAAATTCCTTTTAAATGAAAAAGATTTTTCTAGTGGTAGTTTCACTTTCGCTGTGTTTTACTTTACCATCATGTAACCGAAAAAAGCTAACCGAAGTTGTTGAAGTTCCTTTGCCATCAGCCGAAGAGAAAATTACTATTGGACAACCTGACGATGTCAATGCTGAAAATGGACCATTTGATTTAATAAAATTGCCATACAAATACAATGAGTTAGCACCAAACATTAGCATTTTATCAATGGAAATGCATTATTCCAAACATTATCTAACTTATACTAACAACCTAAACAAATTGGTTACTGCAGATGCAACACTAACCGATTTAGCTATTGAAGATATCCTAAAAAAGCTAGATTTAAACAATGCCGATTTACGAAATAATGCCGGTGGTTTTTATAATCATGGGTTGTTTTTTGAAAGTATGGCTCCAAAAGCTGGCGGACAACCAAAAGACACTTTAGCAGCAGCAATCACAAAAGATTTTGGAGATTTTGAAAACTTCAAAACGTTATTTTCAGATGCTGCCGAAAAACAATTTGGTTCAGGTTGGGCATGGTTAGTTGTTGATAAAACAGGTAAATTACAAGTAACTAGCACACCTAATCAAGACAATCCTCTGATGCCAAAACAAACAGTTCCTGGAACGCCAATTTTATGTTTGGATGTTTGGGAACATGCTTATTATTTAGATTATCAGTA
>DAOLYL010000010.1:22954-26042 GCA_035425765.1 Flavobacterium sp.
CCCTAATCTTTCAATTAGGGATTTTTTGTTTTTACCAAATAGTAATTTTCAAATTATCAGGTCTTTTCATTTTACTACCATTCTTTATATTGAATGCTTTATGAAAATCTGGATTATTTTCTAATGGTCCATTAATTCTGTATTTCGCTGGTGCATGAACATCCGTCAATAATTGATTGGCAAGTGATTCTGGTTTAATATTTACCATCCAAGCATATCCATAAGCCAAAAAGAAACGTTGTTCTGGAGTTAATCCGCTGATTTTCTCTTTGTTTTTATACTGTGATGATTTTTTAAATGCCTCAAATCCCATAACAACTCCACCTAAATCGGCTATGTTTTCACCTTGAGTAGCATCACCATTTACAAATTTTCCTGGTAATGCTTCGTATTTATTAAATTGCTCTACAATCAATTTGGTTTTTTCTTTGAACTTTTTCAAATCTTCGGCTGTCCACCAATTGTTCAAATTTCCTTTTTCGTCATATTGACTTCCTTGATCGTCAAATCCGTGAGTGATTTCGTGACCAAAAGTTGAACCACCAATTATACCATACAAAACAGCATCATCTGGCATTCTACCTTCAAATCCTGGAACTAAAATATTACATGCTGGTACACAAATTTCGTTATTACTTGGATTGTAATACGCATTGTATGTTTGTGGAAACATTCCCCATTCAGTTCTATCAACAGGTTTTCCATATTTAGAAATCATATCATTAATCGCCCATTTGTTTGTAGCCATAACGTTTTCTAAGAATGATTTCCTGCTGATTTCAACACTACTCATGTCTTTCCACTTATCAGGATAACCAACCTTCATTACAATTTTACTAAGTTTATGTAACGCTTTTTTCTTAGTTTCTTCGCTCATCCAATCTAACTTTTTGATGCGTTCTGCATAAACAGTTCTGATGTTATTTCCGATTTCTAAAAGCTTTTCCTTTGAACCTTCCGGCAAATATTCTTTTACATAAACTTGACCTATCAACTCGCCAAGCGAACCATCCGTTTGTTCTACAATTCGTTTCCAACGTGGTTTTTGCTCTTTAACTCCACTCATTATGGTAGAATAAAAATAGAAATTTTGTTTTTCAATTGCGTTATTCAAATAAGAAGCATACGAATTCACTAAATCCCATTCCAAATATGTTTTCCAGTTTTCGATAGAATAGCTTTTTATCATTTGATCTAAAGCTTTATAGAATTCTGGCTGACCAACAATTACTGTATCTATATTTTTAATTCCTATAGTTGAAGTGATTGCTTTCCAATCCATGTTTGGTGTTGCTGCATTCAACTGAGCAATACTCATTTTATTATAATTTAAAATCGGATCACGAAGTGCTTCTAATTTTCTAGAATTTTTGGCTAACTCAGTTTCCATCTTCATGATTGAGGCTGCATTTGCTTTTGCTTCAGTAGCTGAATAACCAATCAACTGTGATATAGCTTGAAGATGTTTTACATATTCGCTTCTGATTGCAACTGTTTCTTTATCAGTATTAAAATAATAATCGCGATTTCCCATTCCTAAACCACCTTGACTTAGAAAAACGGCATATTTAGCGCTATTTTTATCATCTTGTCCAACATAAGCAGAAAAAGCTGGATTGGCGCCAATTGTATGTAAATATGAAATTGTATTCAAAAGAGAAGGCACATCTTTTATCGATTTTATTCGGTTGATGTCTGATTTTAATGGTGATAAACCTAATTTTTCAATAGTCAAAGTATCCATTCCAGAAGCATAGAAATCACCTATTTTTTGTTCGTTACTGCCTTTTGTTGAATTGGTTAAAGCAGCTGATTTTTCACAAATTTGTTTAATTTGAGAATTGATTGTATCTCCGATTGTTCTAAAAATTCCATTACTTCTTTCACTGGCAGGAATAGGATTTCTCTTAAACCAACCGCCATTTGCATACATAAAAAAATCATCCGCAGAATTGACAGTTGTATCTCTATTAGTGAGTAAAGGATCAATAAAATCAGTTTCTTTTTGATTGCAACTAGAAAGTGTTAAAGCTAAAATTAAAGCTAAAAAAGGTAATTTGTTTATTTTCATTTTGATTGATGATTGGTTTAGTGATGTTAATTTGAAAATTAGTAGTAAAAGTAACTATTATGTTACTACAATTTTAATTTTTTGACAACAAAAAAAGCGCTCAAATTTGAACGCTTTTCATAAAAATTGCAAAATATACTATTATGCTTTTTTGTCTTCTGCCTTCTTAGCGGCACAACAACCTGCTTTTTTCTCAGTTGTACATTCTTTTTTTTCTTCAGCAGACTTCTCTGTTTTTGCTTTTTTCTTCTTTCTATCTTTTGAAAGATCAGATGCATTTGCATTTACTGAAAACAAGAATGCTGCAATAGCAAACATTGAAACGATTTTTTTCATCTTTTATAATTTTAAATATTAATAATCAGTTTTTTAGTAACCCAAATTTATATTTTATTTTGAATGTCTGTTCATTTTTAACATTAATTTCAGCTTAATTTATGATTTCAATGTTGAAGGACAAACAAAATTGGTTCTTTTAATTCCGGTATTTTTTATCGCAGCATAACCACCTTTTACGTCAATAACATTATGATAACCTCTTGATTTTAAAATTGAAGCCGCAATTACAGAACGATAACCACCAGCGCAATGAATATAAAATTCGTCTTCTTTTGGAAATTCCGCTAAATGTTCATTGATAAAATCCAAAGGCATTGAAGGTACATTTTCTACATGTTCAGCTTCAAATTCACCTGGTTTTCTAACATCAAAAACTAAAGCATTTGAATTTATTTTTTCTTCTAATTCTAAAGCTGTTACGCTATTTAAAGTATCATATTCCAAATTAGAATTTTTCCAAACGTCAAATCCGCCAGCCAAAAATCCTAAGGTATTATCATAACCAACGCGTGATAAACGAGTAATGGTTTCTGTTTCTCTACCTTCGGGAGTTACCAATAAAATTGGCTGTTTGTAATCTAAAATTAAAGCACCAACCCAAGGTGCAAATTGTCCGTCAATTCCAATAAAGATTGATTTTGGAATATGACCTTTTGAAAAATCATCCTGATGGCGAAC
>DAOLYL010000011.1:0-25362 GCA_035425765.1 Flavobacterium sp.
ATCTCCATATTGGTATTGAGTACTTCCTGTTTTTTGAAAACGAGAAGCATAATAGTAAGTTCCTGGAGCTAATCCAGTTCCGATTGTTGCTTGGTATTCATCATCATTTGTAGCATCGGCATTATAAGTAGCACTAACCCATGTCCAAGTATTATCTGGTGTTCCGTTAGTAGTGCTATAACCAATCCAAGCTGAAATACCTGCACCTTGTCCGCCACCTGGTGTTACACCTGGCTCATATACTCGTGCATATACCGTACCACTTCCACCTTCTGTTATATTGATTGTAGTAGGAAATTGAACATTACAAAAGTCAACTAAATTTGAATTTACAGTCAAAACAGCACTATCGGCATTAGAGCTCCAAATAGCATTGTTTTTTCCACCATAAACAAATGGTCCACCATTGATGCTAAATCTTGAAACATAATAATAAGTTCCTGGAGTTATACCAGCACCTAAAGAAGTTGAATATTCATCATTATCAGAACCATCATCACCAAAATAAGTTGCAGGAATCCATGTCCAAGTTCCATCTGGTGTTCCATTAGTAGCACTATATCCTATCCAAGCATCAATTGCTGTTCCTTCGCCTGGGCTATTCGTAATTCCTGGTTCATTTACTCTTGCATAAACTGTAAAAGTAGCACCTTCTTCAATTGTTTGTGAAGTTGGCCATTGCAAATTACACCAATCAACTGTTGCAGGAGCTAAAGTAGTTCCCGATGCTGTTCCTCCAAAAGCGGTTTCAACATTAGCACCATTTCTAGCTTTTGCTTGAAAAGTATAGGTTGTATTATTTGCCAAGCCAGTTATAGTAACCGTAGCCCAAGTAGCAGCAGTTTGCCAAACAGCAGAAGCACCAAGAGAACCATTAGCTTGAACGTATAGTCCGCCAGTTGTTTCTTGAATAGCATATTCCGTAGCGGATGGATTAGAATTTTCAGTAGTAGCATTAACAGTAACTGCTAGTGTAGTTAACTGTGGGTTAGACACAACCACTACACCAGGTGTAGCTGCAAGCGTATAAAAAGTAATGTTGTTACCGTTAGTTGGCGTACCACTAACTGTTCCAACTGTTCTATAATTGTATAAAGTATTTAAAGCTAATGAACCGATAGTAGCCGAAACAGCTGTTTCAGTATCATTAGACAATGATGATGGCGAAGCAGTTGCAGACGAACCATAACTTACTGTAGTTCCATATTCAAAAGTAATATTAGTAGTTGAATTATTAGCATCAACAGTTCCGTTTAATGTAGCTCCTGCAGTAGTAACTGACGTTGCTGCTGTGGTTGTAACTGTTGGCGCAACAGGACCAACAGGTGTTACTGTTCCAACTATGTTAAGTGAAGCATCATTTATTCTCCATGTTCCACCAGCCGCTTCAGATGTATAACCATAAAATCTTACTTTCAATACTTGACCTTCTGCTACGTTAATATTTAGTCCAGTTATGTTACCTGATCGTTCAGAAGTATCATCAGGAACAGCAACTGTTGCAATTGTAGTGAAATTTGTAAAATTATCAACAGACCATCTAACTTGATAATTTCTAATCCCTGTTCCAGACCTTCTTTCACTAAAATTAACCTGAGTTACATTCATAGTGTACGAAGCGTTTGGAGCAATAGTTACTTCAAAATAATCGGTCAAATCAATTCCTCCTGTTGTCCATCCATCAACAAAAGCACCTGTAGCTCCATAAGAAATCGCAGCAGCTATTCCAGCACCTTTATTTAATGATGTTGCAGTCGCATTAGTATTAACACCAGTTGGCGTGCCGTTAGCTGTTAATGGCCATTGAGCAAGTTGCCCAAAAGTCAGTTGACAAGTAAAAATAAATAATGTGGTAAAGAGCAGTTTCCCAATAGCATTTTTACCAAAACGTAAAGTAATTTTATTCATAATTTAATTAGTTTTTAAAATTGTAATAGTGTTTCTCAAAGCCGCTAAACTTGTGCGGATAGTTTAGCTAGGAAACATTCTAATAATGAACTCTTTATTGCTAAATGAGCCATTACTACAACTTGACAAATGTACATTTAATTTTAACATTTCCAAATTAATCCCTCAAGTTTTCGATTAAATCGACGAAATACATAATGGTAATTTAACATTGTCGATGAACGGTAATTTTTGCAGAATTTTTTGGTACTAATTGGGCTACTATTTTTAGTTGAAGTGGTGATTATTTTTAAGGTTTGATGTGTCGATTTAGAGTTTGTAAAATAAAATTTTGAGCTTGTTATTTCGAATCTTGAGCTTGTTATTTCGAATCTTGAGCTTGTTATTTTGAATCTTGGACTTGTTATTTTGAATCTTGAGCTTGTTATTTCGAATCTTGAGCGAAACGTTACGTGTTTTACTCTTGTTATTAGTCATTTTGATGTTGTAAATTCGCATTTTGAACATGTGAATGGTCATCTTGATGTTGTAAATTGCATTTTGACCATGTGAATGTTCATCTTGATGTTGTAAATTCGCATTTTGTCTCTGTTACTTTGCATTTTGCCTCTGTTACTTTGCGTTTTGACGCTGTTAGTTTGCGTTTTGATCTTGTCAATTCGTATTTTGGGGTTGTAAAATCGAATTTTGATGTTGTAAATGGTCGTCTTGAATGCGTGAAATTATAAAGTAAGTGTCCTCAACTTATTTAAGTTAGAAGTGATTAAATAGTATAAATGAAATTGCGTTTTGGTGATTTTATACTTTTTTCAATAGAGCTTACGATTAATTATCTAGAAAAGCATAACGAAATTGTGTAAATAAAAAAACCCGTCAATAGACTGGTTTTTTATTGGTTTGTGAAAAGTTTAAAATATAATTTTGGTTTGTGATGCTACAATCATAGCTTCCATTACCAATGAAACATATTGATAGTATTACTGAATAATTAATTTTTTGGTCGCAACCCCTATTTTGCTATTTATTCGAACAAAATAAATTCCTGTTGAAAATGTACTTGTATCAATCTTATAATTGGTTTGTAAATTTACATTGGTTGAAAAATACACTAGTTTACCTGAATTGTCATACACTCGAATGGAAACAGTATCAGTATTCGATAGTAAGTTTACCTCTTTTGAAGCTGGGTTAGGAAACATTTTAACTTCTGAAAGTTCAAATTCACCGGTGCTTAAACTTGGATCAAACAAACCAGTTCGCCATAATCCTCTTCCATAAGTAGCAGCATATAATTTATTATCAGCATAGTTAATTTCTAATTCACTGATTATTACATTCGGTAAATTATTGCTAAAAGACTGCCAACTAGTATTAGATTCATTATCGATATAATAAACACCGTAGTTCATTCCTAAATATAGACCATCTTTACCGTTATTTTCCCAAACCAAAGCTTGAGCGGAAAAATCTGGTAAATCATACAAATAAGAAATCCACGTAATTCCACCATTATTGGAAACGTATACTTTCTGGTCACTAGTTGTTGCAATAGCTACTTTATTTGGATTAGTAGGATGGATTGCAATAGAGTTTATAGAACCCGAAAAACCTGAAAGTTGTGTCCAGTTAGTAGTACCGCCATTTATTGTCTTGTATAAGGTATTTCCATGGGAAGCATACATAACTAAATTGGAAGAAGGTGCAATTTTGAGATGATTCAAATTTTCTCCAAATCCTTGTGATATTGAAACCCAAGTACTTCCTCCGTTACTGGATTTATAGACTTTATCATAACCTGTATAAATGGTATTGGCTAAGAGTGGATCTTGTTCAAACGGTGTTACCCAATCGCCACTTTTATCCTCTGGTGAATTGATACCAATATAGGAAGTACCCGTATTTATAGACTTATATAATCCACCATATTGTGATGTACCATAAAGAATATTGCTGTTGTTTTTATCTATAAATGTCTCCATCCCATCAGCTCCTAACCAATCATACCAAATACCATTAGATCGGTAAACAGAAGTTCCGTTGTCTTGCGAACCACCACTCATAATTACTGGGTTGGTTTGAGAAATGCCTAGCTTATAAAATTGTCTTATTCCTAAACCTTCTGTGATATCCGTAAAATAATTACTATTGACAATTGTCGGATTATTTGCTATTGAAATACCTCCATCACTACCAACGTATAATTTATCATTAACATATTCCATAATGGCCATATCACAATGACTGTAACCTATATTTTGAGCCGCAGCGTTTTCAGGAACCCATTGCGAAGTAATAGTAAAATTTACACCTGCATCAGTTGACATCCATGTTAAAACACCAGCTATATGAACTTCGTTTGCATTAGTTGGGTTTACTACAATGTCCATATCTCTTGGTGCTTGACCACTAGTATCATCAGCAAACGAACTGTATCCAAAATAGTTTTTATCTGTGTGATCTAATTTTGAAAAAGTAGCACCATTGTCATCGGAACGGTGAAATCCACCAAAAATACCATTAGCTGCCTCTAAAACATATACTCTTGACGGTTCAGCCAGAGAAACACCTATCATTTTTGGACCTGTTGAAAATTGATCTGTGGTTGTTTCAAAACCTTCAGTAAAAACCACTCCCAATGAAGGATCTTCCACTGAAATATCATCTAATGTTACACCATATCCATAATTAGATTTGCCTTCAAAAGCGATGTAATAATCTGAGGTAGGGTTTGGCAAATTCAATGTAATATCAGACCAGTTAGCCACTTCGCCATTATACTGTGCCAATTGTATCCATGCACCTCCAACAGATGTTTTATAAAAAACACGGAGTTCATCTATATCACCACTCCAGCTCACTTTAGTAAATGAAAACTTGAGCTTTGGACTGCTGGCTCCAGTAAGATTTAAGGAATTGGTAACTAATTTTGTAATTGGACCTGAATAATCCCCTTTATAAAACAATCCCAGATTTAATCCTGTTCTAGCAACAACAGAGTTATTTTGGTTGGAATTGGACACAATCCAATTATTGGTTCCATTTACATATTGCTGAGACCAATTGCCTAAATTATTTCCTAAAGGATCAAAACTTAGACCACCATTAGTTGATTTATAAAAAGCATTTCCAGTAGCATAAATAGTATTGGTGTCTCCTGGTTTGAATTCAATATCATATCCATTTGTAGCTGTTGGATGAATGATTGTCCAGTTTAAACCTGCGTTTACCGATTTAAAAATTCCACCACCTTCTACTGTACAATACATTTTATTAGGAGTAACCGGATCAATTAAAATTTTATTTATATCACCATTTCCAGTATCAGAAAACAAATTCCAGGTTGCACCACCATCAGTAGATTTGAATAAATTACCATTTGAAGAACCCCAATAATAAGTTGATGAATTTGTTGGGTCAATAGCTAATGAAAACACATTTAAATTAGACAGGTTATCTGTCAATACCGTCCAAGAAGTTCCATTATCCAAAGTTTTCCAAACACCTCCTGTTTCTCCACCAACGATAATATGATTGGTGTTGGTTTTATCAATTGCTATAGAAGAAATTCTTCCAACACCAGGATTCCATGAACTAGTTTGATTCCAATACGCTGGTCCTAACTCCTCCCAATTGCCTACATTGTCAGCAGACCTGAAATTTTGATCCCTTTGGTTAAGATAACTGTTGTAAATTTCTAATTCATTAAAGTAAAATTCGGGTGCCTTTAATCTGCCGTTTTCATCACAATTTCTTAATGCTTGATATTCCCAACGTTTATAAGGTTTATAACCCTTTCCCCTTTGTTTACCTACTACAGCAAAATGAGCTTCAGCTGCCGCTCTAATCTCCTGAACAGTATAGGTTCCTTTAGCAATCATACGTTTATATTCTTGCGACATAGCAGGGAGCGTAATTAAGCAAAAGATTATTAAAGTAAGTTTTTTTGTCATACTAATTTTATTTAATGAGTTAGTGATGTATTGGGTTCAAAATGCAAACGCTTTTTTCAATTCAATTAAACTTCCTAGTAACTAAATACCGAACTTTATTATTTAGCTTTTTAAAAATTTAACTGTAAAAACAACACCTATGGAAATGTAAAAATTTTAGTTTGATTTTAAATTAACCAATACAAGGAACCGTTTTCTTTGATTTTAAGATTCAGTTTTAATAACAATGGTTAAAAACAAGAGTACAAATAAGACTCATTATCAAAATCTTGCTTGATTAACATGAGCATTAGAAGATATAATTTAAATCTAATTCTTTAAGTAATTTTGTTAAAAATTCATTATTTGATAAAAATAATTCATTTTCTTATCAAAACAAAATTTTAATAAAATTTACATTTTTAAATAAAATCGTCGAAAATAAAAAATAAAAAAAGCCACTCTTTCGAATGGCTTTTCCAATGTGGCTCCCCCTCTTGGGCTCGAACCAAGGACCCTCTGATTAACAGTCAGATGCTCTAACCAACTGAGCTAAGGAGGAAGATGTATATCTTTTAAGCGGTTGCAAATATAAGACGGATTTTTATATATCCAAATTAAATTTTTAAAAAATTAGAAAAATTTATCTGCAATTAACTGATAAATATCTTTACCAAAAGTTAATGCCATCAAAGTCAATAAAATAATCATACCAAAGGTTTGAACATGACCTGCTGCTTTATCGTTTAATTTTTTACCTGTTATCATTTCTACCGTGGTAAACAAGGCATGTCCACCATCTAATCCTGGAATAGGTAATAAATTCATAAACGCCAAACCAATTGAAAACAGCGCTGTGAAATTCCAAATAAATTCCCAATCCCAAGCATCCGGCAATTGTCTTGCTATTCCAATAGGGCTTTTTACTTGTTTATATGCTCCTGTTGCTGGTCGTAGGATTAGTTTAAAGCTTTTTACATTATATATTAATAACGACCAAGACTCTTTTATTGCTGCTGGTAATGCTTCGGAAAGCGCCATCTTTTTAGTAATTAAGAAATCATCTTTAATGGTTGGTTTTACTGCAAATCCTAATTCTCCATTTTTATCTACCTTAACTTGAATGTCTTTTTGAACGGCGTCTCTAAAAAGGGTAACGGTAACAGAGTCTTGTTTGTGTGATTTTAAAGTTGATGAAAACTCATCAAAGAATTTAATCTTCTTAGCATTAATTGCTACAATTGAATCGCCAATTTTTAATCCCGCTTTTGCCGCTTCTCTATTAGGCATGATAGTGTAAATTGTTGTAGATGATGTTCTTGCATAGATAAAGTTTCTTCCTTCTTTATCTAGAATTTCTTTGATTTGTTGGTCGGTTAGGTTGAGTGTAACGTTTTGTCCATCGCGGTTAACGACTACTTCGCTACTAAATAAAATGTCCATAACCATGCGGTTGAAATTTTCTTGAAACTCACCATCAACTGAAACAATTTTATCACCGTTTTTGAAACCTGCTTTTTGTCCTACTTCGCCAAATGCTAATCCTTTTTCTTGAAGTACTTCGGTAGAAATATATTTTTTACCTACTGTAGAATACATTGTTGTGTAGATAAACCAAGCCAAAAGTACGTTTACGATTATTCCTCCTAACATTATTATTAAACGTTGCCAAGCTGGTTTTGAACGAAATTCCCAAGGTTGTGGCTCTTCATTCATTTGTTCTGTGTCCATGCTTTCATCTATCATTCCAGATAGTTTTACATATCCTCCGATAGGCAACCATCCAATTCCCCATTCAGTATCTCCAATTTTCTTTTTGAAAAGCGAAAATCCAGCATCCATAAAAAGATAGAATTTTTCAACTCGAACTTTGAACCATTTTGCTGTTATGTAGTGACCAAATTCATGTAAAATAACTAATACCGAAAGAATGAATATTATCTGAGCTACTTGAATCATTATGTAATTGTATTTTAATTTTAAGTGGACAAAAGTAAGGTTTTCAACTTTGCTTTCTAAAATTATTTTGTTAGTGGTTATTCTTTTATGATTTTTTTGTGAAAAGTACCTTCTGAAGTGGTAATCATAACCGAATATACTCCTGATGACAACGAATTAATGTTTAAATCAACAGAATTACTTTTCAACATCATTTGTCCTAAAGCATTGAATAATGTTACAGTTTGTACCTCAACCGTAGCTGGTTTTTGAACGTGTAACATCGTTGTAGCTGGATTTGGATAGAGAACAATAGCTTCTTCTAATTGAAAATTTTCGTTAGATAAAGTTGTCGTTGAGTTTCTAGAAATAAGATGAAACTTTGGATCAAAATCAAAATCGGTGATGGCAAAAGGAACGTTTTCTATAAAAACTTGTCCGTTGGTTGTGTTTTGTAAAACTAAATCCAATTGCTGACCATTGGCTCCAAAAACTCGAACGGGAACAGGCATTTCAAAATAGCTCACCGACGCATCCGATTGGGATTGATTTACCGCAAAACGAACTTGTCCTGAACCCCAATTTTGTGCCGCAATAGTATAAGTTGGATATCCTTGATTATAAACCCAGTCGTTAAAGAATTCGGTTAAACTTTGTCCATAAACATCTTCTAAGTGTTCTTTAAAATCCGTTGTAACGGCATAGCCAAAAGCCAAATCAGTATCTGCTAGATAATTTCTAACCGCTTGAAAAAAGGCAACATCACCCATTTTAAATCGCAACATCTCTAAAACCATTGCTCCTTTATTATAACTCAATCGGCTGCTGAAAATTCTGCCCACATTATTAAGTTGCGAATCGGTTAAATATAAGTTTCCTCCAGGTTCTGAGGTAATAAAATCAATCATCGCCGCTTTTTGATTAACGAAAGCCGTTGCACCATCTAAGTTTTCTATAACTAATGCAGATAAGTAAGTGGCGAAACCTTCGTTTAACCAAATGTCTTTCCAGCTGCCACAAGTTATTTTATCGCCAAACCATTGATGCGCTAATTCGTGAGCGATTAATCCGCGACTAAATCCACCCATGAAAGAAACGGTTGTGTGCTCCATTCCGCCATTCCAACTGAATTGAGCATGACCATATTTTTCATTTCTATAAGGATAAGGTTCAAACAAGGTTTCAAACAAATTCATTATTGGAACGGTAACTGCTAGAGAATTTACGGAGTTTGAAAAAGTCTCAGGATATAAATAATTTATAATAGGAAAGGTATTTGGTGTTGTTCCAGCTGTTTGATTGTGAATTTGATAATTCGTGGTTGCAATAGCAATTAAATATGCTGGAATAGGATAACCATGATGAAAATGTGTCGTTTTCGTTCCGTTTCCATTACTGGTTTGCGATTGTTCTAGACCGTTTGAAACACTTACATACTGACTTGGCGTAGTAATATAAACATCAATCGAACTTATTTTATCATTTAAATCTTGCTTGCATGGCCACCAATCTCTTGCTCCATAAGGTTGTGATAATGTCCATAATACTGGCGTTCCGTTGTGTTCTTCGGCCGCAAAAGATTCGAATCCATTTACTGGCGGAATTCCTGAATAGGTAATTTCAACAGAAGTAGCGTTTCCAGTAGTTAAAGCGGAAGACAAATTGATAACTAATTCATTATTTCCACTTTCTGAAAAACTCAATGAAGTAATTCCTTGTTTGACTGAAGTAACGGTTAATTCATTTGCCATATCAAAGGTAACCGAATTCATATCGGTCAAAGCTCTAAAAGTAGTCGTTACTTTTCCCGAAATAAAATAAACTTCTGGATCAACCGTAAATTCTAATTTATGATAGGTTACATCATAATCAGCCGTATTTAAATTGGCTTGAAAATCCATCAATCGAGCTGCTGATTTCATTTCTAAATTAACGATTTCATCAATTTCTGAAATGTTTTTCTGAGCAAATACTGATGAAATACTCATTAAAAACAATAGTATGTAGCAATTTCTCATAATAATAGGGGCAATTTTTTGCGAATATAATAATTCTAAAAGTAATCTTTTCTTAAACAAGGTATAAATTGCATTTTATACTATTGACTTATACGATGTTAATGATAAATAAGTTTTTAAATAAGTAAAAAAATTATATCAAACATTTCACTAAATTTGCGGACTTATAAAGAAAAGCCATGTTACAAATAAGTTACATCAGAGAAAATAAAGAGCAAGTGATTACTGCTTTGGCAAAAAAATATATGGATGCCAAACAAATTGTGGAAGAAGTAATCCAACTAGACGAAAACAGAAGAAGCACACAAGTTGCGCTTGACAATACATTAGCCGAAGCTAACAAACTTTCATCCGCTATTGGAGAAATGATGAAAAATGGCGAAAAAGCTAAAGCCGAAATTCTTAAGCTGAAAACAGCACAATTGAAAGAAACCAGCAAAGAACTTTCTGAAAAATCAGATGCTTTTGCTGCGGAACTTTTGCAAAAAATGTATTTGTTGCCAAATCTTCCAGCGGAAATCGTTCCTGAAGGAAAAACTCCTGAAGAAAACCTAAACGTTTTTCAAGCTGGCGAAATTCCAGTTTTGCATGAAAACGCACAACCACATTGGGAATTGGTAAAAAAATACGACATCATCGATTTTGAATTAGGTGTAAAAATTGCTGGTGCAGGATTTCCAGTTTATAAAGGAAAAGGTGCCAAATTACAACGCGCTTTGATTTCGTATTTCTTAGACAAAAACACCGAAGCTGGTTATCAAGAAGTGCAAGTACCACATTTAGTAAACGAAGCTTCTGGATATGGAACAGGACAATTGCCAGACAAAGAAGGACAGATGTACCATGTTGGCATTGACGATTTATACTTAATTCCAACCGCAGAAGTTCCGGTTACCAATTTATTTCGTGATGTAATTTTACAAGAAAATGAATTGCCAATACTTTACACAGGTTATACGCCATGTTTCCGTCGTGAAGCTGGAAGTTATGGCGCACACGTTCGTGGATTGAACCGTTTGCACCAATTTGACAAAGTAGAAATCGTTCGTGTTGAACATCCTGATACTTCTTATCAAGCGTTAGACGGAATGGTTGAACATGTAAAAACTATTTTGGACGAATTAAAATTACCGTATAGAATTCTACGTCTTTGTGGTGGCGACATGAGTTTTGCTTCGGCATTGACTTATGATTTTGAAGTGTTTTCAACAGCGCAAGATCGTTGGTTAGAAATTTCATCAGTATCTAATTTTGAAACTTTTCAAGCTCAACGTTTGAAATTACGTTTCAAAGGAAAAGATGGCAAAACACAATTAGCACATACTTTAAACGGAAGTTCATTGGCGCTACCAAGAGTTTTAGCTGGAATTTTAGAAAATTATCAAACTCCAGAAGGAATTGTAATTCCAGAAGTATTGCGCAAATACACTGGTTTCGATATCATTAACTAAAAAAGTTAATCTTTAGCAAACGATGTACTAATTTGGCACAAAAAGTGTTACTTTAGTACATTGTTCTTTTAACAGAAATTCATGAAAAAAATCATCGCTTTTGTTTTTCTTTTCCTTTCGCTTTGGGCAAATGCTCAAAACGACCAATTGGCGCAAAATTATTTTGACCGTGGCGAATTTGAAAAAGCATTAGTTAGCTATGAAGATTTATTAAAAGTTTCAGCGGGAAATTCGCTTTATTTTCAACGTGTTGTTGAATGTTATCAGCAGTTACAACAGTTTGACAAAGCCGAAAAAGCACTACAAGCTCGATTAGACAAATACAAGCAAAGCAATCTTTTAGTCGAATTGGGTTATAATTATCAACTGCAAAAAGACGACGCAAAAGCAAAAAAATATTTTGACCAAGCCATTGATAAAATAGCTAAAAATGCCAATGAAGGTTACGGAATTGCGTATGCTTTTGAACGAAAAACATTAATTGATTATGCGTTATTAGCTTATAAAACAGCTATCAAAGTTGGTACAAATCAAAATTTTAATTTCCAAATAGCTGTGCTTTATGGTCAAAAAGGCGATACCGATTTGATGATTGAAACCTATTTATTGGAATCGTATCAAAATCCGCAAAATCTTCCGATGATTCAAAATCAATTATCGCGATTTATGAACGAAGATGCCGATGAAAAATTTAACGATACGTTGCGAAAAGCGTTGGTTCTTCGAGCGCAAAAAACACAAGATATTTTTTGGAATGATTTTTTAAGTTGGTTTTTTGTGCAGCAAAAAGAATACAGCAAAGCATTTATTCAACAAAAAGCAATTTACAAACGTGAACCTGAATCGTTTGGTAATATTGTCAATTTAGGTCAAATGGCAATTGAAGATAACGACCAAGATGCAGCAACCGAAATCTTGACTTTTGTTCTAGAAAACACCAACGATTTAGACTTAATTATCCAATCGAATTCCTATTTGATGGAAATGAAAATTGAAAATAGTTTAGACAAAGATTATCCAGCAATTTCTCAGGAATTAGACAAACTTATTGCCGAATTTGGGGTTAGTCCATATACGTTGCCATTACTTCGATTGCAAGCCAATTTTTCGGCATTTCAACTCAAAAAACCAGAACAAGCCAAAGTCATTTTGAAAAACGCTTTAGAAATGGAATTGAGCCGAAATCAAGTTGCCGAAATCAAAATGGAATTAGCTGATATTCTTTTATTTGAAGAAAAATTCAATCAAGCGTTGATTTATTATTCTCAAGTTGAAAACGATATGAGCGGCGATATTCTCGGACAAGAAGCCAGTTTAAAAACAGCCAAAACCAGTTATTATAAAACCGATTTTGAATGGGCAAATCATCAGTTGAAAGTATTAAAATCGGCGTCAACACAACTGATTGCCAATGATGCTTTGGATTTATTTTTATTAATTAGCGACAATACCGTTGAAGACTCACTACAAGTTGCTTTAAAGAAATTTGCTCGCGCCGATTTTCTTTTATTTCAAAATAAAAAACAAGAATCATTATCTCAATTTCAATTGATTTTGAAAGAACACAAAGGTGAAGAAATTGAAGCTGTAACGTTGCTCCGAATTGGAAAAATCTATGAAAAACTAGGCGATTTTACCAAAGCATTAGAAAACTATGAAGCCATAATTACCAATCATAAAGAAGGAATTTACATAGACGAAGCACTTTATTTTTCTGCCGAAATCTATGCTGAACATTTAAAAGACAACGAAAAAGCAAAACCACTATACGAACAAGTAATTCTTAATCACGAAGACAGTATTTACTCGGTTGAAGCAAGGAAAAAATACCGTCAACTTCGTGGAGATAACAATTTATAACTTATTGTCATCCTGAGCTTGTCGAAGGACTAAAAAACAATCAAATTTCTCATGATTTTATACAACGTAACCATCAATATTCACGAAAGCGTTCACGATCAATGGATGCAATGGATGCAAGAAAAGCACATCAAAGACGTTTTGGCAACTGGAAAATTTTCTTCCGCTCGAATGGTTCGAGTTTTAATAGAAGAAGAAATGGGCGGAACAACCTATTCTATTCAATACACAACCGATAGCAAAGAAACGCTACAAAAATATTACGACGAAGATGCGCCAAGACTTCGTGATGAAGGTCATCGATTATTTGGTGAAAAAATGTTGGCTTTTAGAACAGAATTGGAGTTGATTAGTGAACATTAAATGAAATATATTGTATTAATCTTAATTTCTTTTTTATCGTTTTCCTGTAGTTTTACAGATTCCGACGTTTTGGATATTAAAGAAAAGTTTTCAGAAAACAAACCAGAATTCGAAAAACTAGTTTCAATCATTTTGAACGATGAAAACTTAACGTATCAATCTGGTCATTTCATAGACGCCAAAAGCATTAAAAAAAATATACTTGAAAATTTAGAAGATTTAGAAATCAAATTAGATAATATTGATAAAACAGATTGTGAAAAATTTGATGTAACTTTTGAATTATTATGGGATAATTCAGTTCACATATTTATGGTTAAAGAAGGATGTCCAAGTGAAAGATCATCTAAAAACTATATCCAAAAAGGCGAAATGATTGACACTTATGGACTTGGTGACGGTTGGGTTTTATGGATAGACCACGATTTTATTTAAAATAACAAAAGTGAGATTACTTTGTATTTCGCAATGACAAATGGAAAGAAAAATGAATCAAGTAAAAGCAAAAAAACACCTCGGACAACATTTTTTAACCGATGAAAATATTGCCAAACAAATTGCCGACACACTAACGTTGAACGGCTATGATACTGTTTTGGAAATTGGTCCAGGAATGGGTGTTTTGACCAAATATCTTTTAGAAAAAGAACTCGAAACTTATGTGATTGAAATCGACACTGAATCAGTTGACTATTTGAATTCTCATTATCCAAAACTAAACGGGAAAGTTATTTCTAAAGATTTTTTAAAATACAATATCAACGAAGTTTTCAACGAAAAACCTTTTGCAATCATAGGTAATTTTCCATACAATATTTCTACTCAAATTGTATTCAGATGTCTTGAAATGCGAAACCAAGTTCCAGAATTTTCGGGAATGTTTCAAAAAGAAGTAGCCGAAAGAATTTGTTCTAAAAAAGGAAGCAAAGTTTATGGAATTTTATCGGTTTTGGCACAAGCTTTTTATGATGTTGAGTATTTATTCACTGTTGAACCCGAAGTTTTTAATCCGCCGCCAAAAGTAAAATCAGGTGTGATGCGAATGATTAGAAAAGAAAATTATTCACTACCATGTGACGAAAAATTATTTTTCTCAGTAGTTAAAATTGGATTTCAACAAAGAAGAAAGACGTTAAGAAATAGTTTAAAATCGTTTGGCTTATCAGATAATTTAAAAGAAGACACTATCTTTGACCTCAGACCAGAACAACTTTCTGTAGAACAATTTATTGAACTTACTCAAAAAATAGCCGCCAATGCAGTTTAAAATCAGCAAAGAACTATTAGTTCAAATTGAGCAATTAATTCATCAAAAAGCCGACAATGAGTTGGAAATTTTGTTGAATGATATGCACCATGCTGATATTGCCGAAATTTTTGACGAACTAGAATCAGAAGAAGCCATTTATATTTTCAAAATTCTAGATAGTGAAATTACTGCCGAAATTCTGACCGAACTAGAAGACGATGTTCGAGAAAAATTACTTCGTGGACTTTCAGCCAAAGAGATTGCCGAAGAGCTTGACGAACTTGATACTGATGATGCTGCCGACATCATTGCCGAACTTCCGCAAAGCAAAAAAGAAGAAGTAATCTCGGAACTTGAAGACGTTGAACACGCCAAAGATATTGTTGATTTACTACGTTACGACGAAGATTCTGCTGGTGGTTTGATGGGAAAAGAATTGGTAAAAGTCAACGAAAACTGGAATGTTTTGACTTGTGTAAAAGAAATGCGTATTCAAGCCGAAAATGTTACTAGAGTTCATTCGATTTATGTAGTCGATGACGAAAACCGATTGAAAGGAAGATTATCACTTAAAGATTTATTGACAACTTCAACCAAAACACCAATTAGCGACGTTTATATTAAAAAAGTTGACTCCGTTCGTGTCAATGATTCCAATGTTGAAGTGGCTCGAATTATGCAAAAATACGACCTCGAAGCCATTCCTGTTGTGGACGAAATGGGACGATTGGTTGGTCGAATTACCATTGATGACATCGTTGACGTAATTAAAGACGAAGCCGACAAAGATTATCAGTTAGCTGCCGGTATTTCGCAAGACGTTGAAGCTAATGATAGTATTCTCGAATTGACCAAAGCGCGTTTGCCTTGGTTGGTTTTGGCACTTTTTGGAGGATTTATTAGCGTTACATTATTAGAAACTTTTCAAGGCGCAATGCAATTTCATAAGGAATTATTCTTTTTTACACCACTAATTGCGGCAATGGCAGGAAATGTTGGCGTTCAATCGTCGGCAATTATTGTTCAAGGTTTAGCCAATCATTCTATTAGTGGTTCAATTGTTAATCGATTATTAAAGGAGATTTCGTTGAGTTTATTAAACGGAACTATTCTTGCTGTAATTCTTTTCTTAGGAAGTCATTTTTTATTAAATGCCGATATTAAGATTGGCATAACCGTAACAATTGCTTTGATTTCAGTAATTATAATTGCTTCGTTAATTGGCACATCAATTCCACTTATTTTAAATAAATTTGGTATTGATCCAGCTTTGGCAACTGGTCCGTTTATCACAACTAGTAACGATATTTGTGGAATTTTGATTTACTTTTCTATAGCAAAGTTAATCTTAGGATTTTAGTTTTTAAATAATTTTTTAGATAAAATTTATTCAGAAATTATTGGAAAAATAGTTTTTCTAACTTCTTCTCGGGTATAATCACATTCGTTTGGAATTGTAATATATCTATCGATTTTAATAGCTTTTTCAAATTCCATTCTTTTAGTTTCTATTCCTTCAGTGTTGATAAAGTATATGGTTTTTGGGTAACCATTTGGAATATTTTTGAATTTTTTCCAAGTTTCATAAATTGTAGAAATATAGGTTAATGGCAAAAAAGTAGTGTCAGATTTATCAACAATATAATGTGTTGTAACAATTTTTTTTCTTTTTTGATACTTCAAGCTTTTGTTAGACTTTATTGCATAATGAAAATAAGATATATCATTTATGACCGTGTCTTTAAAATTTATAAAATCATATTCTTCCCTTTTGTCTTTAAATGGATTAGCAGCTTTAAATACTTCTTTACATGTAGTTGTTATTGTTTCTACATTATTAAAATCTGGCTTTTTCATCATCCCATAAAAACCAACTCCATTTTCATCACCAAAATGTAAAGTATAAGACAGCGAATCTACATAATCAAGTGCATACAATCGATAATTATTAGTTTTTGAATTTGCTAAAAAAATAGAATTATAATTTTTATCTTTTATCTTATCATTTTCTTTTACAATAAAAGTATAGTCAAAACAATATTTTTTTTGACTATGAAGTTGGCTGAAAATAAATATGAATAAAATTGCTCTTTTCATGACAATAAAGTCGAATAACTATATTTTAAAAGAAGATGTGTTTTAGTTTTTTTCCTTTCTCTCCAATTCCGCTTGAAACTCTTCCATTACTGGTTTCATTGTGCTTTCTGGAATATCGGCAATTCTAATATACATTAATCCATCGATGGCATTGTTAAATAATGGATCGACGTTAAACGCGACAAGTCTTGCATTTTGTTTGATATATTTTTTAATCAAAACAGGCAAACGCAAACTTCCAGGTTCTAATTCGTCAATGATTTTATCAAATTTATTCAAATCGGCTTCGGCTTCATCAAAAATAAAATCTTTATCAGCATCTTTTAATTTTACTTTAAATTCCTTTTTTGGATGAACATATTGCGCAATATATGGATCGTAATAATTAGATTTCATAAACTCAATCATCAACGATTTAGAAAAATCGGTAAATTGATTACTAATACTTACGCCACCAAGTAAAAATTTATGCTCAGGATAACGTAAAGTGGTATGAATAATTCCTCGCCAAAGTAAGAACAATGGCATCGGTTTTTGCTGGTATTCTTTAATGATAAACGCTCTACCCATTTCTATAGAATTTTGCATCATTTCGTGCAATTCACTTTCAAATCGGAATAAATCATTTAGGTAAAAACCTTCCATTCCATATTTTGGAAAAATCTCCGAACCCAATCCCATTCTATATGCACCAGCTATTTGCTTAGTTTCGTCATCCCACAAAAACATGTGGTAATAATAATTGTCATATTTGTCTAAATCAATAGACTCGTTTGTTCCTTCGCCAACTTCTCTAAAAGTGATTTCTCTTAAACGACCAATTTCATGAAGTATATTTGGAATTACATCTGCCTTAGTGAAAAATACTTCATAGTTTTTACTTTGTAATAATCTACAATCGGTATCACGTAATTTTGCAACTTCTTCAACCATCTTATCTTGATTGGCTGGTGTTACAATTTTCTTCGGACTTTTTGGGATTTTTAAATTTGGAACCGTCAACAATTTACTTTCTTCGTTAAAAGAATTGGCTAACATATAAGTTTTCTTTCTTAAAAATTCTGAATACTCTTCGATGGTTTTATGCTCGTTTTGTTCGGCAACAGAAATTGGTTTTCCAACACGAACTTTAATCACGCGGTCTTTTTGGGTTAATAGTTCAGAAGGTAATTTGGCAGTTCGTAATGTGTCGCCAATTTTAGAAAGTAAGTAAAATAATCTGCTGTTTTTTGCATGAAAATAAATTGGAACAACAGGAACTTGTGATTTTCTAATGACTTTTATTGCACCTTCTTCCCAAGCTTTATCAACTACCAATTTTCCGTCTTTGTAAGTAGAAACTTCTCCTGCAGGAAACATTCCTAGTGGTTTTCCATCACTTAAATGACGAAGTGTTTCCTTGATTCCAATCACACTCGATTTAGCATCTTTATGATTCTCAAAAGGATTAACCGGCATAATATAAGGTTTCATCGGCTCAATGCGATGAAGAAGAAAATTGGCAATAATTTTAAAATTGGGTTCTCTTTCGAGCATTAATTTTAATAACAAAATCCCATCTATTCCACCTAATGGATGATTGGAAATTGTGATGTAAGCTCCATCTTTTGGTAAACGCTTCAAATCTTCTTCAGGAATCTCAAATTTAATTTGAAATTCATCTAAAATAGCATTTAAAAACTCTAATTCACTCAGGTGTTTGTTCCTATCGTAGATTTTGTTTAGCGTAGAAATTTTAAGCACTTTCATAAGTAGCCAACCAGAAAAAGTTCCGAAAACTCCGTATTTTTCAGCGTTTATTGCTTTTGCAACTTCTTTAGCAGTAACTAAACCCATGTATTGTTTTATTGATTTGAGCGAAAAACAAAGATACTAATTCTTATTAAATAGCATCAGTAAATTATTAGAATTACATTTTAATTTTATGGTGATAAGTTTGTTGAAAAAGTTACTATCTCTTGGCAATGTATTTGGTTATTTTTAGGGAAATTTGATGCCATGAAGATAATTTCTTATAACGTTAACGGAATTCGAGCCGCAATTACCAAAGGTTTTCTCGATTGGTTGCAACAAGCCAATCCAGATGTGATTTGTTTACAGGAAATAAAAGCAATGGAAGACCAAATTCCTGTGATGGAAATCCAATTGGCTGGTTATCCGTATCAATACTATTTTTCAGCACAGAAAAAAGGATATAGTGGTGTGGCAATTTTGTCAAAAATTGAACCAAAAAATATTGTTTTTGGAACCGGAATTGAACATATGGATTTCGAAGGAAGAAATCTTAGAGTAGATTTTGATGATGTTTCGGTGATGAGTTTGTACTTGCCATCGGGAACTAATATTGATAGATTAGACCACAAATTCAAATACATGGATGATTTTCAAAATTATATAGATAATTTAAAGAAAGAAATTCCAAACCTAGTTATCTGTGGTGATTACAATATTTGTCATGAAGCCATTGATATTCATGATCCTATTAGAAATAAAACGGTTTCAGGATTTTTACCCGAAGAAAGAGCTTGGCTTGACAAATTCATGAAAAGTGGCTTTATTGATACGTTTCGATTTTTCAACAAAGAACCTCATAATTACAGTTGGTGGAGTTATAGAGCAAACGCACGAGAAAACAATAAAGGTTGGCGAATTGACTATTGTTTAGCAACAGAAAACATGAAAGACCGAATAAAAAGAGCTGTCATTTTGCCCGAAGCGAAACATTCTGACCATTGTCCGGTTTTGGTTGAAATAGATTAAAAACCCCAAATTAATAATTATAAAAACAAAAAAATGATTAAAAAAATTGTCTTGATGACATTCGTGTTATTATCGATGTCGTCGTGTGTTTCAAAAAAAATCTACAATGATTTAGAAAACAAATACACCGATTTAAAGAAAGAAAATCACAATTTATCCGATGAAAACGAAGAGTTGAAGAAACTAAAAAGTCAACTTGAAGTGAGTAATGACTCTTTAAAATCAGAGTTAGCAAAATTAAAATCGGAACGCGATAAATTGCAAACCGATTGTATTGCAACTGCAAATAATCTAAAAACGTTACAATCTTCCTACGATGCACTTGAAAAAAACAGCAACGATGCATTAGAGACTAACATGAACAAAAATCGTGAACTATTGGCGCAACTTGATGCCAAAGAAAAAGCATTGGCAGCTGAACAAAATCGTTTAAACAAATTGAAAAACGAACTCGAGTCAAACACCAAACGATTAAACGAACTCGAAAGCATGATTGCAGCAAAAGATGCAGCGATGAAAAAATTAAAAGATACTTTATCAAAAGCATTAAACGCCTTTGAAGGCAAAGGTTTAACTGTTGAACAAAAAAATGGAAAAGTCTATGTTTCTATGGAAAATAAACTGCTATTCCAAACCGGAAGTTGGGCTGTTGGTTCTGAAGGTAGAAAAGCGGTTGTTGAAGTTGGAAAAGTTTTAGCCCAAAATCCCGACATTACGGTTTTAATTGAAGGTCATACAGATAATGATAAAATTTTAGGAAATATCGGTGGCGGAATTGAAAGCAACTGGGATTTATCAACTAAACGTGCTACTGCAATTGTGAACATTTTAGCTGAAAACAACGGAATAAAAAAATCAAATTTAACGGCTGCAGGTCGTGGCGAGTTTGCACCACTATTGAGTAATGACACCAATGAAGGAAAAGCAAAAAACAGAAGAATTGAAATTATTTTAACACCAAAATTAGACGAAATTTCTAAAATGTTGAATGAGTTTTAATTAAATACTATTCCAAAACAAAAAAGGTTTTAAGTTTTCTTAGAACCTTTTTTTTGTTGTGAAATTTTCCAAAAAATGTGTTAATCACAAAAATAAAAAGCGTTTAATCATTTACTTTTGCACTTTCAAAATCTACTCCATTTAAAATGAACTACACCACTTTACCTCATTCTGATTTAAAAGTTAGTAAAATATGTCTCGGCACGATGACCTTTGGAAATCAAAACACCGAAGTTGAAGCACACAATCAATTGGATTATTCTGTGGAAAGAGGAATTAACTTTCTAGACACTGCCGAAATGTATCCAATTGGTGGAAATGCACAAATTTTTGGAAGTACGGAACGTTTTATCGGAAGTTGGATTAACAAAATTGGAGCTTCTCAAAGAGAAAAATTGGTCATTGCAACAAAAATCGCTGGACCAAATCGCGGTATGGAATACATTAGAAAACCGCTTGATTTTTCTAAAAAAAGCATCACCGAAGCGGTTGAGTTAAGTTTAAAAAACCTGCAAACGGATTATATTGATTTGTATCAAATGCATTGGCCAGAACGAGTGATGAATATGTTTGGTCAACGTGGTGTTTCAAAAATTGATACTAATTGGCAAGAAAACTTTTTTGAAGTGCTAACCATTTTTGACGGTTTAATCAAAGAAGGAAAGATAAAACACATTGGCGTTTCTAATGAAAATCCGTATGGTGTAATGAAATTTATCAACGAAAGTGAGAAACACAATTTGCCAAGAATTGTTTCTATTCAAAATCCCTATTCGCTTTTAAACCGATTATTTGAAGTGGGTTTATCTGAAATTTGTATGCGTGAAAATGTTGGATTACTTGCCTATTCTCCATTGGCATTCAGTTTTTTAACAGGAAAACATTTGAATGGAATTCAATCCAATTCAAGATTAGGATTATTTCCTAATTTCACTCGATATACTAATGAAAATTGTTTTAAAGCAACGCAATTCTATCAAAAACTAGCTGAAGATAATGGATTAACGTTAACACAAATGGCTTTGGCATTCGTTAATCAGCAAGATTTTGTGGCTTCAACCATTATTGGAGCAACCAATCTGGAACAACTAAAAGAAAACATTGATGCATTTGAAATAACCTTATCTTCCGATATAGTATCGCAAATCAATGCCATTCAAGAAATTGTTCCAAATCCTGCGCCATAGTTTATTGTTTGATAATTTTTGAGGTAACGGTGTTTCCAATTTTAGTTTCAACTGTTACAAAATACATTCCTTTTGATAAATTTGAAATAGTTATTGAACTCAATTGTGAGCTTTGATTTAAAACTGTTTTTCCAGTTAAATCAGTGATTTTTACAGAGGATAACTCAATATTGTTTTCATTTTTAATAAATAATTCATCCGAAGCTGGATTTGGATAAACAGAAATACTAGTTTTATCAAATGAAGAAGTATTCAAAGAACTATCGATTATTTTATAAATATTTCCATTTTGAATATTCGCTATATATAATTCTCCATTGATGTCTTCGCCAAATGTTGTAATATAATTGTATGGCAATAATTCTGACCAAGTAATAGTTCCAGAAACATCAACCATTCCAATTTTGGCACTGCAAAAATCTGCAAAAAAGTATTTGTTTTGAAAATTTGGATAAAGACTTCCTGTATAAAAATAACCGCCAGTAACAGAGCATCTATATTCTTCAGAGTGATCATATTGGGTAAAGGGTAATTGAGTATCAGCTATTGAAGGACAATCTACTTCATCATTATATATAGTGTTTCCCTCAAAACATCTCCAACCAAAATTGGTTAAACTGTTAGAAAACGGAAAAACAATCTTATTAATTTCTTCTATATTTCCTTGTCCAACATCGGCAAGCCACATATCTCCGTTAAGTCTATTAAATGAAAATTTCCACGGATTTCTTAATCCTAAAGCCCAAATCTCTTCCTTTCCTGTTTGACCAATTAATGGATTAGTTGATGGAATACCATAAGGAGTTGCGGAATCTACATCAATACGTAGAATTTTACCTAGATAGACTCTTGAAGGATTTGTAGAATCTATTGTTAAATTTTGAGCAGAACCAAATGGATCGCCACCGCCACCGCCATCACCTAAACTAATATAAAGGTAACCATCATTAGCAAATTTTAAAGTTCCTCCTTTATGCTCTGCAAATGGTTGATTGATAGTCATCATTATCATTACTGATGTACTATCAGCAAGATTTGGATTACTGGAAACAGAATATCTCGCAATTACAGTATTTCCGTCCAGATTTATATAATTTATGTAGAAAAAACCATTAGTGTTATAATTTGGATGAAAAGCTAATCCAAGTAAACCTCTTTCTCCATCATCTAAAACTAATGATGTAATATCTAAAAATGGAGTTTCACTTACACTACCATCAGAATTTACTATTTTGATATATCCGCCTTTTTCCAAAACAAAAAAGCGATTATCATTGTTTGGATGAGTAATTTCTACTGGAGATGAAAAAGGTCCTGCAAAAAACTCTAATTCAATTGTTTGTGAGAAAAATGTAGTGTGAAAAAATAGTAGTGCTAATAAAGTAATTTTTTTCATGTGGGAATATTTAAATAATCACAAACATAACCACATTGACTTACAAATGCAAAAAAGCAACCAAAATTGATTGCTTGAATGTGAATTGAAATTAATTTACTCCTTAATAAATTTAGTTTTAACCACATTACCCAGGTTATCTTCAGCAGAAATAATATAAATTCCTGCCGCAATTTCACTAACTTCAATTGAACTTATTTGACTATTGTTTATATCTCGTTTAATGATCGTTTTTCCTGTGAAATCATGAATTCTAATTTTATTTAAAAAAGAATTCGAATTATTTTTTATATTCAAGATTGATTTTACTGGATTTGGATAAACAGAAATACTAGTTTTATCAAATGAAGAAGTATTCAAAGAAGTATCAATAACTCTGAATAATGAATTCCCATTAAAAACATAAAGTTCCCCATCTAAACCTTCCCCAAAAGTTGAAATTGTACTTGATGCATTAAAAGACCAAACTACTTCGTTCGAATCGTTTATATAACCAATTTCACCCGTGCAATAATCAGCAAAAACATATTTGTTTTGTAAATCAGGATAAGTAGTTCCTGTATAGAAAAAACCTCCAGTTATTGAACATCTACCCGATTCATGAATGTATTCTGATATTGGAAAAGTCATAGTATTCATTGGTTCACAACCCGAAGTTAAATAGGGTGCATTTCCTTCATAACATCTCCAACCAAAATTTAATCCCGTATTTGGTAATGGACTTGCTATTTTATTAATTTCTTCAACTTCATTCTGACCAACATCAGCAATCCATAAATCACCGTTTAATTTATTGAATGAAAATTTCCATGGGTTACGTAATCCTTTTGCCCAAATTTCTTCTTTTCCAGCTTGACCAATATAGGGATTTGTTGAAGGAATTCCATAAAGTGTTCCTGAATCGACATCTATTCTAAGCATTTTTCCAAGAAAAATTCTAGTAGGAAATGATGCATCGATTGTCATATTTTGAGCAAAACCTTGCGGATCATCTCCAGAACCACCATCGCCCATTCCTATATATAAATAACCGTCAGGACCAAAACGCAATGTTCCACCATTATGATTAGCATAAGGTTGGTCAATAGTCATTAAGATAGTTCCAGTCGTATTAGCCACATCTGGATTTGTTGAAACACTATATCTAGCAATAACTGTATCACCAGCAGTATTGGTGTAGTTTATAAAAAACAATCCATTAGTTGCATAATTGGGGTGAAATGCCAATCCAAGTAAACCTTGTTCGCTACTGTTGCTTAATCCTGTTACAGTTAAAAAAGGTGTTGCATTTATAGTTCCGTTTGGATTAACAATTCGGATTAAACCACCTTTTTGAACAATAAATAATCTAGCATCGTTAGGTGGATGAATGATTTCTACTGGTGATGAAAATCCAGAAGCAAAACTTTGCAAACCAATAGTTTGAGCAAAAGATTTAGAGAAGAGAAAACAAGTAAATAAAAGTATAAATTTTTTCATAGTAGGTTGATTTTTGGTAAAGTTAAAAATAAAAACTTTATAATCAAATGGTTGTAAATTAAAAACGCAATCGGTTAGGATTGCGTTTTGTGTTTAAAGATTGTCAATGACTTTGTCTTTTGGATATTTGACTTTATAGCTTATCCTGATTTTTTTCGTCTCGTTTGGATTGAGTTTTAAATCCCAAGTTAGAATTCCAGTTTCTTTATTTTCTTTGGCATTATTGCTTTCGAGTAATTCAACTTCAATTTCTTTATCGGTGCTTAATGGATATTGATCTTTCAACAACATATTGACCGTTTCTTTTTTGTTGTTTCTAACCGTAATATCAAAGGTAAAAGTTTGTTCTTTTTTGGACGATAAAAATTTAGTTCCCGATTTATCGACTACTTTTTCACGCTTGATAGAAACTTTTTTGTCTCTTCCCATGCTTAAATTCAGCGTATCCGAAGTTTGATTTGGATTGATATGGGTTTTTCCAACATACATTCCTTCAAAAATAATATTGGCTTCGCCTGGCAACAAATTATATTTAGAATAATCATTGATTTCAGCCAATAAAAATGCTTCTTTTTCAACCCTTGGTGCAGCATAATATTTATACGTAGCTGGAAGTTTTATATCTTTTAACGCAACACTATGTGGTTTGTTATTCGATAAAATATCATACGGTATGTCGATGTCGAAAGAAACGTTGAGTTGGTTTTCTTTAATATCAGCTTCGATTG
>DAOLYL010000012.1:0-25293 GCA_035425765.1 Flavobacterium sp.
AAGGTGCCGGAATCGATTTGGAAGGTGCCGGAATCGATTCGGAAGGTGCCGGAACGGTTTTGGAAGGTGCTAGAATCGTTTTGGAAAGTACTAAAACGATAATGAAAATTACTTACTGTTTAATAATTTTTTTAGTTATTGTGTTTACACCATTTTCAATTGTTACAAAATAAACTCCTTCAACTAAATCTGAAATATCAATTTGAGTAGTATAGTTATTGGAGTTGTTGAATTTTTTAACCACTTGACCAATAGTATTACTGATTTTATAATTGTAAGAACCAAATGTTTCAGTTTCAAAATAAACTATACCTGTGGTTGGGTTTGGATATATTATGATTTGGTTGATGGAGTTTTCCTCTTTAACGCTTAGTAAACAGTTTACTCCTACTTGAGTTGGATTAGTAATAGCAGATCCACCCCAAGTATATAATTCACCTTCTGTATTTATGGCACTACCTAGATGATTTCCAGCTTCAATTGAACTCCAATTCATTTGTGGCATGATTTGAACTAGATTTGAACGATTTATATTTGTACCATCACCAAGATCGTATGATTCATTTAATCCTGCGCTCCACATAGTACCATTAGATTTGAGTGCCATTATATGTGATGAACCTTGCGAAATATCTTGCCAGTCATTGTCTGTACCAATTTGTTTTAAACCATAAACATCAGGAGTTATAGTTGTAGTTGCTATATTGAGAACACCAAAACCTGATCCCCAATACCATAAAGTTCCATCCATTTTTATACCAAGTCCTCTTCTATAACTACTCAAACTAATTTTTTTCCATGTGTAATTACTTGCTTGTAACGGTATTCTACTTTGAGGATGAAGTAAATTTCCATCTTGTCCCCAAGACCAGAGTGTATTATCAGTTTTAATTGCAAATGAAACATCCCAATCTGCATAAATATCTTTCCAATTATTCTGAGTTCCTACTTGAGTAGGTGTAGAAACGCTAATAACAGTGCTATTAATTCCTAATGATCCTCCAGAATTTGCTCCCCAAGACCAAAGTGTTCCATCGGATTTTAATCCTAATGAATGATACCAACCTACTGCTACTTTTACCCAGTTAGTATCTGTTCCTACTTGAGTTGGTGTATTTACAGTTGCTGTAAGAGTTGGAAATGAATATCCTAATCCGCATTGACCATAATCATTATTTCCCCAAGACCAAAGTGTGCCATCATTTTTTATCGCTAAAGCATGATAATAAAGACTAAATTCATCACTCCAATTGTTGTCAGTGCCTAGTTGATACCATGCAATTGGCGGTGTCACATTTGTACCATTAGCGAACATTCCATAATAGTTGGTGTATGCTTTTATCCATAATGTTCCATCGTCTTTGCGAACGATTGCTGAAGACGAATCCCAAACGGCATCCCTGTAAGCAGTGTAACATTGGCTAAGAATGGAAGATGTTGTTAAAAAAGAAAATAGGAATGAGAGTAGAAATTTTTTCATTTTTTTTGTAAATCTAAGAAAAGAAGAGTAATAAATAAAAATAAAATTTGGAATTGAGTTTAATGATGATTTTGTAAATATGATTTATATTTTTCTCTCAGTTCTCAAATTCCAATTCGTTATAACGTTTGCTCAAAAAAAACAACAGAATGAAAGAAAGTGAAAATTTTACTTTCCTCAACAAACGTTATGAAAAATATAAAAAAATAGAGTTGGAAGCTAAATTGAATTAATTTTACTCGTTTAATTTTTTACAATTCAAAACCAATTTTAACCAATTTCATGGAAGAGAAAAAACCAGACAACGTAGTTTATTCTGAAAAAGAAGGATATAATTCAAGTTTTCTACCTTATGCAACCAATGTTGGTGCGCCAGTTATTAAAACTGATGATGTTGTTGCCTGGAAAAATAGAGGTATTCACGCTGTTAATAAAGAATTTGAAAATAAGTTTAGTGAGCTTAAGTTGGAATACAAAAAATTAATGGAGGAATATAAATGGAACGAATTGGTTTATAATGCTAAATTTTCTTTTGAACCTGTCATTGGCGAGACTTATCATATGTATTTAGGCGATGATGGCAGAGAGTTTCTTTCACTAATATCACCTACGGAATGGAACAAACAATTTATAGGTACGTTCAAACTCAATAGCGACAAAAAATGGGTGGTTATTGATACATCTAGTGCGGAATTTTATTAATTATCAAGTAAATCAAATTTTCAAAATCTCTTCTTTTTATTTTGCTGTGCAATAACTTTTACTTGAAAGTTTAGCAAATACTTTACTTCAAAACAAATTCAAAACAACTTCTGTTTATAATCTAAAATCAATACTGTATATTTGCTTTTATTTTTTAATTGGATGGATAAGAAGACAGAGGAATTTTATATCAGACTGCGTGAAGAGTTGAACAATACATCAACTTGGCCTAACGAATACTTATACAAATTTATTGTGCCGACGGATGCTAAGAAAGTTGAGGAAGTGGAAAACGCTTTTGACAATCTTGGTGCTGTTATTCAAACAACGCAATCTAAAACAGGGAAATACACAAGTATTTCTATCAACGTGATGATGGAAAACCCGGATAGTGTGGTTGAAAAATACATCGAAGTTTCTACAATTGAAGGCATAATATCATTATAAAATGTTAGAAAAATATATCAAAGAAAATGCCAATGAAGTGGTTCATCATCTGGAATATAATGCGGAACGTTCGCATTTAATTATTCCAGAATATGGTCGTCATTTGCAAAAACTGATTGATCAAGCTACTGAAATTGCAGACAAAGACGAACGCAACAAAGCAGCTAGATACATCATTCAGGTAATGGGAAGTTTGAATCCTCACTTGAGAGATGTTCCCGATTTTCAGCACAAACTGTGGGATCAACTTTTTATTATGTCGGATTTTAGGTTGGAAGTAGACTCACCTTATCCTGTGCCAACTCGCGATGTAATTAATCTAAAGCCAGAACGATTGGCTTATCCGCAAAAAAACCCAAAGTACCGTTTTTATGGTAACAATATTAAGTACATGATTAATGTAGCTAATAGTTGGGAAGAAGGCGAAATGAAAAGTGCTTTGGTGAAAGTAATTGCCAATCACATGAAAAAATCGTATTTGAGTTGGAACAAAGACACCGTTACTGACGTGGTGATTTTTGAGCATTTATTCGAATTGTCTGATGGTAAATTGAACTTGTTGCAAAGTAGTGAAGAGCTATTAACGACAACTGATTTGATGCGAACAAACAAGAAGATGTCGAACAAAACGATGCCACAAAATCTTAAGATTAAAAATAATAAAATAGGTAAAAAACCTTTTGTAAAAAACAATAATAACAATAATCCAAAATAAAGTGCCTGAGTTACTTAGTGCCTGAGTTACTGAGAAGATGTTCTCAAAAAAAATACTCAGCCGCTCAGTCGCTCAGCTACTCAGCTACTAAGAACTATGGGAACATTTAAAATAGAAGGCGGAATTAGACTAAAAGGAGACGTAACACCACAAGGCGCAAAAAACGAAGCGTTGCAGGTTTTATGTCCAGCTTTATTAACCTCAGAAAAAGTTAGAGTAACTAATATTCCCGATATTATTGATGTCAATAAATTAATTACGCTACTAGGAAATCTAGGAGTAAAAATTCAGAAAAATGGTCCTGGCGATTATACGTTCCAAGCCGATGAGGTAAATGTTGATTATCTAAAAACAGATGCTTTCAAAAAAGAAGGCGGAAGTCTTCGCGGTTCGATTATGATTGTTGGTCCACTATTGGCTCGTTTTGGTTGTGGTTATATTCCAAAACCAGGTGGTGATAAAATTGGTCGTCGTAGATTAGATACACACTTCGAAGGATTTATCAATCTTGGAGCAAAATTCCGTTATGAAAGAGAAGACCATTTTTATGGTGTTGAAGTTGATGGAAAATTAAAAGGTGCTCACATGTTACTAGATGAAGCATCAGTTACTGGAACAGCAAACATTGTTATGGCAGCTGTTTTAGCCGAAGGAGTAACGACTATTTATAACGCAGCTTGTGAACCTTATTTGCAACAGTTGTGTAAAATGTTGAACTCTATGGGTGCAAAAATCACTGGAGTTGGTTCAAACTTATTGACCATTGAAGGTGTAGATTCTCTTGGCGGATGTGAACACCGAATTCTTCCAGATATGATTGAAATTGGTTCGTGGATTGGTCTTGCTGCTATGACACGAAGTGAAATAACTATAAAAAATGTATCTTGGGAAAACTTAGGTGTTATTCCGAGTGTGTTTAGAAAGTTAGGAATTACACTAGAAAGAAAAGGTGATGATATTTATATCCCAACGCACGAAAACTATGAAGTAAAAACGGATATCGACGGTTCAATCCTTACTATTGCTGATGCGCCTTGGCCAGGATTTACACCTGATTTATTGAGTATCGTTTTAGTAGTAGCAACGCAAGCTAATGGCGATGTGTTAATTCACCAAAAAATGTTTGAAAGCCGTTTGTTCTTCGTGGATAAACTAATTGATATGGGTGCCAAAATTATGTTGTGTGATCCACACAGAGCTGTAGTTATGGGACACAATTTTAAATCACAATTGAAAGCAACTGTAATGAGTTCGCCAGATATTAGAGCAGGAATTTCATTATTGATTGCGGCGCTTTCTGCCAAAGGAACATCAACTATTCAAAATATTGAACAAATTGATAGAGGTTACGAACGAATTGACGAGCGATTGAGAGCTTTAGGAGCAAATATTGTTAGAGTGTAACTTAATGAGAGTTATAACTTTTTGCCTCCTTTTTTTGTTGCTTTCTTCTTGTAAAACAACCTATCGAAGAGTTGATGTTAATTCAATTTCTGAGAGTGAAAAACAGAAGGTTTACAATTTTGGTAAACGAATTGTTGAAACCTGTAAAACGCGACAGTTTATTCAATTAAGTCAACGAGAAGTTACTAAAAGTCTTTCGGAACTTTCATTAGCAGAAATGCAACATGCTTGTGATGTTTTAGATAAACGAAACGGAAAATTTATCGACATGAAACTAATTGAAGTTATTGACGATACATTCACTGGAGGTTCAAAAATATATCGCTATAAAGCAAATTTTGAGAAAAATGATTTTGTAAACGAAGTTAGAATTTGGTTGAATACTGACGGAAAGTTTGCCGGAATTATTTGGAAAGAATGGAAAGACGACTACATACCTTATAAATAATCTAATCCCAATTTACTACTGTAGATTGGGATTTTTAATTACAACTAATGGAAACTTATATCATTGTATTTCTTTGTATTGCTTCTTTTTTTGCAGGATTTGTAGATGCTATTGTTGGCGGTGGCGGTTTAATTCAAACTCCAGTAACGATGATACTTTTGCCTCAATTGTCTGTGGCGAATGTTATTGGTTCTTTGAAAATACCTGCCTTTAGTGGAACAAGTTTTGCCGCTTTTCAATACTTGAAAAAAGTAACCATGAACTGGAAGTTATTAGCATTGATGGCTATTGTTGCCTTTGGTTCCGCTTTTTTTGGTTCGTATTTGTTGACTAAAGTGAGTAACGATTTTATGAAGCCATTGCTCTTAGTGGTATTGATTGGTATAGCCATTTATACTTTTGCCAAAAAGAACTTTGGACAACATCAAGAAAAAGATTTTAGTAAAAATAAACAACTATTTCTAGCCATTGCTATTAGTATTGTTATCGGTTTCTATGATGGATTTATTGGTCCAGGAACAGGAAGTTTTTTAGTATTGGCATTTGTAACCGTTTTGGGTTTTGATTTTCTTCATGCTTCGGCTAATGCCAAAATGGTTAATCTTGCTACCAATTTTGGTTCGATTTGTCTTTTTGTTATCAAAGGAAAAATAATTTGGGCAATCGCTATTCCAATGGCGTTTTGCAATGCACTTGGTGGTTTTATTGGTGCAAAATTGGCAATAAAAAAAGGAAATACTTTCATTAGAAAGTTTTTCCTTTTTGTAGTTATCTTAACGTTAATCCGTTTTGGATATGATGTGTTTTTTACTTAGAAAATCAGTTATTTCCATTCAGAATAAATGATGGTGTCATTAATTGTTACTTGAACAGCATGTTTGCTTGTGGTTCCAAATGGTGCTAATGGAGTCCAGTTTTTTGCGTAATATAAGGTTGCATTTTTACCAATAAACTCTTTTTTAGTTTGCGAAAGTGTAAATCCATTTTCCAATCCTCGATTGATGTAGTAAGAAGTAGAATCATTTTTTAATTTAAAAACTAAGTCTTTAACTCCACCTTCAGAAGTGTTTTCTATAACGCCACTCACTTTTATACAGTTGCTTTTAGAAGTATCAACAGGTAGTAATGCTAGTGATATGAATATCATAAAAGCTAAAATTAAAACATAAAAAAACGTTTTCATTGGTTTGTTTTTAGATTACCAATAGAAAACGTTTTTTTTATTTAAAAAGTATTTTGGTTTAGAAATTAATTCCAAACATTACACCATCGCCTTGAAATCCACCTTGATAAGAGCGAATATAATCCACACGGAATATTCTAACTTTTCCAAAACCAAGGTTGCTCAATCCAACTGAAAACTCTTGGTAAGGTTTTCTTTCTGGAACAGCTAAGTTTTTAAATCCAAGCATCAATTTAGATTGCAGTTTGTTCAACAACGGAATTTTATTCATAATATATCCTTTATCGTTGTGTTCTAAATGAGTTTCAAAATAACTGTCGTTTGTGCTTGCTGCATAATAAGGTAACAAGTTGAACGAGTTGATAAACGATGTTCCAATAGAAACATGCGTTTCATTTCCGTTGAAATGTTTATAATCTACAAATGAAATGTTTTCGGCATTAAAAAACTTTCCTGCTCTGATGTTAATTCCAGTTTCTCCTTTGTTGCCAAGCGTTAAGTTTTGGGTAATTCTTGCCGTTACTTTATCATAATTATAGTTGTCATCATTAGACGCAAATCCTTTTTCATATCCAAAAAGAAGTGTTGGATATTTGTCATTTCCAAGGTTGTATTTTCCGTCAGGACGCGTTATGTATTCTTGTCCAAATTTAATTCTACCAGCAATATTCAGTTTTACTAAATTGTGTCTGTCGATAGCAGCAACGGTTTCGTCTAATGGCAACAACGGATTATTGGAAGTATATAAATCATCGTTCTTTATTAATGTATAATCAGTAGTGTTGAAAAGTGGTTTTCTTTCAGCATATTCAACAGCCGCAGTCATGTTTAAACCATTGAATATTTCTCTTGAAAAATTAGCCGTCACAAAATTCTTTTCATACAATTTCATGTAATTGTCTTTGAAAAACAAAGTGCTAACCATGTTAACTATTTTAGCAATTGGTTCTTCCGGATTGAATTGTGTTGCTACATTTCCACCAAAAACAGTAAGATATGATTTGGATTTATTGCTTAGTTTCGAAGAAAAATAACCAGTTGGTCTAAATTTTTCATCCGAAAATCCATAAGCTAGGTTAGAACCAAACTGATAGTAGGTTTTTTTATCTTCATTGTTTTTGAAATACGACAAACCAATGCTAGTGTTATAACCCTGAACGGTGTTGAACGATGTATTCAACGCTGGACCGTTATAATTGATAGTCCATTTTTTGAATGAGTTGGAATAGGAGTAACCGTTTATAATATCTAACAAGCCAAACTTGTTTTTCTTTTTATCGATAGAATCTAAATAGACTTGTGATTTTTTCTTCTCTTGCAACGCGTCTTTTTTCAAATAATCAGTCGTTTCTTCTTCTGTTAAAGGAACAGGTCGAATGGTGTTCCAAAAAGAATCTTCCTTTTTATTGGCATTTTCTTCAAATCGAATGACTTCGGCAGTGAAGGTTTTCTTTTCAAATTTCTCAGGAAACTCAAAATTCGAAAACACATAGGTAAATCCGCCCGAAATATTTACACCAAACATACCGGCATCAAAGTCTAAGGTTTGGGTATTTTTGGTCCAAATTTTTGACAAATTATTATAACTAAAATTTTGTTTTAGGTTCAAAACATTAATCGCAGGATTTTGCATTTGCTTTCCAGTAAGCGAAACATCAACTGCATAAACAGCATACGTATCATCAACAATATAGATGTAACCCGACATTACTGGCTCGGTTTCTCTACGCGGAATGATTTTTATTTTATTGATTTGCTGACGGTTTTCAGTAAAGAAGGAACCTTCAAACGAATATTTATAGTAATTGAAAGCATTGTCAGCAATTGGCGAAACTACGTTGGTGTCAAACTCTAAATAGTTATCATAAAAATCAAAATTAGCCGAAGAAGCGTTATTAAAACTAAAACCATTGTCGTTTCCACTCACTTTTGACGCTAGAATTACCTCTTTCAACTTGTCTGGTTTTTGAAAAGTAACTTTCGAAACCGTTTCCGATAAATATAAAATGCCGCTACGAGTCGAGTCGATAATTTCATCAAAGAAATCGAGTTTTTGTCCTAAGATAGTTTTTGGTAAATTTTTTACTCTAAAAATTCCTCTCGAATAAAAATCAGCAGTGTATTTGGCTGTTTTGGCTGAGTTTTCCTTTTTGTTTTTAATGGCGTTTCTAATAATTTCGTTCGCCGGATTATCATTAGGATTGATAACCACTTCGTTCAACGAAATTTCTTCTTCCAAAAGGACAATCTCAATCAGTGATGAATTTTCAGCAGTATCAACTACTTGTTTGCCGGTTTTATAACCTAAGTATTGAAAAATAATAACGTGTTTGCCAGGTGTTTTGATGTTGAGTTCAAATTTCCCTAACTCGTTTGTTGTCGTAGCATTATACGTGTTTTCTTCAAAGATGTTTACAAACGGAAGCGGTTTTCCAGCAACATCTTTTACAATGCCTTTAATTTGGGCTTGTGTTGTAACAGCAATTAGTAAAAGTAATAAGAGCGTAAAGTTTTTTTTCATGGAATAGATTTTAATTAATTTGAGTGGTATTATTATTTAGACGTAAAAAATTATAAAATGGTTGTATCATACTTTTATTAATCACAAAGAAAATCTGCTATGTGAAAAACGTAGTTTCTAAAACAATTCTTCTTAACGCAAAAAAAAACTATGATTTCTATGTGGTTAAAAAGTTAAATTACAAAAACGATTGTAAAGCTAATTGATAACTTTTTATTCCAAAACCAATTATTATTCCTTTAACATTTGGCGAAATAAATGAATGATGTCTAAACTCTTCTCGAGCAAAGGTATTCGAGATATGAACCTCAATAACGGGTGTAGAAATGGCTTTCACAGCATCAGCAATCCCAACAGAAGTATGCGTATAAGCAGCAGCATTTAGTATTATTCCATCATAACTAAACCCAACTTCTTGGATTTTATCAATCAATTCACCTTCAATATTACTTTGAAAATACTCCAATTCAACCTTATCAAACGTCGATTTCAATTCATTAAAATAATCTTCAAATGTTTGACTGCCATAAATTTCGGGTTCGCGTTTTCCAAGTAAATTTAAATTTGGACCATTAATGATGATGATTTTCATAAGATGAATTTTTAGTAAAAATAAAAAACCGCTGTCGATTGGACAACGGTTCTAAGATAATCTTTTAATTTAAAAATTTATGCATTTAAAGTAGTACGCAGAAATATAAATAATAATTAGCGAATGCCTATGTTTTACTCCAACTAAGTGAAACGCCTTTTTTCTAATCGTAAAACCTATGTTTCTATGTGGTTAAAAATATTTTTATAACTCTAAAATGTATAACCAACAGAAAACTGAATTACTCTATTAGTCACTTCAGCATCTTTATTGGCTTCCGTCAAACCAGCAACATAACGCGCTTGCACAAAAAAGTTCTCCGTAATATTATAACCCAAGCCAGCCGCAACACCAAAATCAAAACTTTCGGCTTCATATTGGTCTTCAAGATTTTGGTCAACTAAAAACGAAAACTGTGGTCCAGCTTCTAAACTCAACTTTTTACTAGTCAAATAAAATTTTGCCAACACAGGAACAGTAATATAGTTATAGTTAATATCCTTAATTCCAGCTTCATCAACCTTAGTTCCTTGCGATGAATACAAAAGTTCAGGTTGCAATGATAAGTTTTCCAAAAGACTGATTTCTACAACACCGCCAAAATGAAAGCTTGTATAAGTTGAACCCTCAACAGTATCACCTTCAAGATTAGAAAAGTTAGCACCAGCTTTTACACCAAATTTAAGCATTTGAGCATGCAAAGAGTTTGCACTCAACAATAGAACAAATAAAACAATTACTTTTTTCATGGATTTGAGTTTTAGAATGAATACAAATATATAACGTATTGTTTGTGGTTTTATTGTTTCGCTTAAACAAATTGTTTGAAAAATCATCAATTCAGCGTCTTTTTAAAAACCCTCCATTTTTACTTTTTTTGAACCCATAATGCTATTTTACTGAAAAACAGCAAGATTATTGTTTACAGCTGTTAATAAACTTGTTAATAACTACAAAACGGCTTATTATTCCTAATAAATGAAACGTATAACTTTGTTTCTATTAATTTTAAAATTAAACAAACATGAAAAAAATTATTTTAACAGTTGCTGCGGTATTCGCTTTTGGTGTTGCTAACGCACAAGATGGAGCTTTTAAATTAGGAGCTCACGTTGGTATCCCAATGGGAGATATTAAAGATGCTAGTTCATTAAACTATGGTTTAGATGCTGCTTACGTTTGGTCGGTTGCTGATAAATTCAAAGCTGGAGTTACTACAGGATACGATGTATTCTCAGGTAAAGATGGTATTGATGATATTACTTTCCTTCCAGTTGCTGCAACAGGTCAGTATTCTTTCTCTGATAAAATTTTCGGAGGATTAGATTTAGGATATGCAGTTGGTATTAGTGATAATAATGATGGTGGTTTACTTTATCAACCAAAAGTTGGTTATCAAGCTGAAAAGTTTGAAGTTGCTTTAGGTTACAAAGGTATTGCTGTAGACGGTATAACTGTTTCTGCTGTAACTTTAGGATTTAACTATAAATTCTAATTTCAAACAAATAGATTATTTAAAACCTCTCCATTGGAGAGGTTTTTTTATTTTTATTAAATAGTAAAAAGAATACAAATGTTTTTATATTTGCGCCAAATCAAATATCTATCATGAAAAAAATCATTTTATCAGTTCTAGCTCTAGGAGCTTTTACATTCTCTAACGCTCAAACAAGAGAAAAAGGTGCAATTGAATTAACGCCACAAATCGGTTATTCTAGCTCTAATTATTATAGTGGTGATGCAGGCACGTTAAACGAACCAATATCAGGAGTTGCATTTGGTGTTACAGGAGATTATTTTTTCAATAACCGTTGGAGTCTTAGATCAGGATTATTATTCCAAACAATGGGTACAACATCCGATGTAATTGATACTGAAGAGAAATTAAATTATATCACATTTCCTATAAACGCAAATTGGCACTTTGGAAGCACCAGAAAATGGAACTTAAATTTTGGACCAAGCATAGGTTTTTTAACCGCTGCTAAAAGCGATGGAGTTGATATAAAGGATGGTGTTGTTTCAACACAAGTTGGATTAAATGTAGGTATAGGATATAAAATCGAAGTTTCTCCAAAACTAAGTATCCTTATCGATTATCAAAGTATGGCTGGTCTTACTGATATAATCAAAGGTTCTGAATTCTCTACCAAGAACAATTATGGTGCATTTAATTTAGGATTAGTTTGTAAACTATAATCAAACAATAACAAATACTAAAACCTCTCCATCCGAGAGGTTTTTTTTATACCTAATAATTACTAGGGTTAAATTAATTTTTATTAGGGTTAATTTAAATATAATAAGTATAAAATTATATTTAATTAGGGTTAAAATAATACTAATAAGGTTTAAATTAATTTATATAATCTTAATTATAATATAAAATAGGGTTAAATTAATTTGTGTAAGCTAAATATTTATTTAAATTAGCTTTAAAATAGTCTTTATAAGCTAAATAATAAAATTGTTAAGCTAAATAATATATTTAATAAGCTAAATAATAATTTAATTTAGCTAAAACATAAATAAAATAAGTATAACGATAAACAAACACACTATGAACACACTTCCACACATGGGTTCACTCATCAAACAGCGAATTCTAGAAAAAAAACTAACCTACGCCGAAGTATGCCGAAGAATTAACGTAAAACAACCCGTAATCAACGGATATTTTCAACAACAAACACTCCAAACAAACATCATCTGGAAAATAAGTATCGCAATAGAACACAACCTCTTCGCCGATTTAATCCAAAACCTTCCCGAAAATCTAAGAAATGCTAACGATACAACATTCCAGCAAACCATTATTTCACAACAAGAACAAATAAAAGACCTCCAAAAAGAAATAACCATCTATAAAGAAATACTAAAAAACAAATAACACAAACTAATATTGTTAATTACACATTTCTCCAAACCCAAACATTTCTCTACATAATACCATGAATTGGAACAGTTATATCAAAAGTTTTCAAAGCTATCTAAAGATTGAAAGAGGATTATCAAAAAACACAATTGATAACTACACCTTCGATTTAGAACGATTACTACTTTTTTTATCCCAAAACCAAATAGAAGTTTCTCCTATTACTATAAAGGAAGAAACCATTCAACAATTCATCTACACAATCTCCAAAGAACTCAACGCACGCTCACAAGCAAGAATCCTTTCCGGACTAAAAAGTTTCTTCAATTACCTAATCTTCGAAGACTACAGAACGGATAACCCAATGGAGTTAATCGAAACACCAAAAATAGGACGAAAACTACCCGATACACTATCACTCCAAGAAATTGACGCACTCATTAGCGCCATTGATTTATCAAAACCAGAAGGTGAAAGGAATAGAGCAATGCTCGAAACGCTTTATGGCTGTGGCTTACGCGTTTCTGAACTAGTAACTTTAAAAATATCTGACTTGTTTTTTGAAGAAGATTTTATAAAAATTACAGGCAAAGGAAACAAACAACGATTTGTTCCAATTGCCAATTCTACCAAAAAATATATCGACATCTATAAAAATACTATCAGAAACCATTTGCAAATTTCTAAAAACCATGAAGATACTTTATTTTTAAACCGACGCGGAAAACAATTAACTCGCGCAATGATTTTTACAATTATAAAAAACTTAGCGGTTACAATTAATCTACAAAAGAACATAAGTCCACACACGCTAAGACATTCATTTGCAACACATTTGTTAGAAAACGGAGCTGATTTACGTTCCATTCAAATGATGCTCGGACACGAGTCAATCACCACAACAGAAATTTATGTTCACCTCGATAAAAAGCATCTTTCGCAAATAATTAATGCATTTCATCCGAGAAAAACGTAGTTAGTCGATATTTTTATTATATTTGAAACGGATTTCAATTTTCCCCAAAGGTTGAAATTTGTAAAATACTATAAACTTAACCACTAAAGCTATGTTACAAAAACCATATGCTGAAAAAAAATTAAATAGCGACAACGGTATTTTTTACAAGAAGCTTGTAACTAAAATTCCGGACCTAATTTTTCAGCTTTCGTTATCGCCAACTGGCGATTTGAGTTCTCCTTTTCTTAACAAAGCAGTTATCAATTATTTTGAACTTTCAAGACAAGACTTGCGAAACTTTGATTTAAGTCAAAGAATCGTTGCCGATGACTTTCAAGAGCTTTTAAGTTCTATTCAAAGTTTAGATAAAAACACAGATTTTTGGTCCTATGAATTTAGAGCCATTCTTCCAACAAAAGGTTTACGATGGTTCAAAGCTGTGGCTAATGTAGAACGCGATGTCTATAATTATATATCTCTATATGGACGAATCTCTGACATAACCGAAGAAAAACAAAGAGATATTGAACTAAAAATTTCCGAAGAACGTTTTCAATTTGCCATGGAAGCATCTGCAAATGGTGTTTGGGATGTAGATATGGTTACTGACAAAGTTTTCTATTCTGCTCAATCGATGAAGATGTTAGAAATGGATGAGCAAGATATTGTTGACACACACTTAAAATGGGACGAACGCATTCATCCTGATGATCTCCAAGAATATCAAACCCAAATTCAATTGCACATAGATAATAAAACACCTTATTATGAAAATGCAAAGCGAATGCTAACCAATTCTGGCGAATATAAATGGATATTGAGTAGAGGTAAAATTGTTGAGAGAGACGAAAAAGGAAATCCGCTACGAATTATTGGAACCGATATTGATGTTACTAAACAAAAAGAAAACGAAGCTGCAGTATTAAAAAATCTTCAAATAATTAATGAGCAAAATAGTAGATTATTGAATTTTGCGCACATCGTTTCTCACAATTTAAGTTCGCATACAGGCAATTTCAAAATGCTTCTCGATTTGATTGAAACCGAAGATGACAAAGAAACTGTTCTTGAAATCTTCGAACATTTAAAAACGTCATCAAGTGCTCTAAACCAAACAATTGAACACTTAAAAGAACTAGTTGATATCAACACACACATGGTTCATAAAAAAGAAAGTTTAGATTTAAACCTCTATTTGAATAAAGTTTTAGGAATTTTGAGCGAAGAAATTAGCAACAATAAAGTAAAAATTTATAAACAGATTCCAAAAAATTGCAATATTGCTTTTAATCCTTCTTATTTAGAAAGTATTTTGCTTAATTTTACCACTAACGCAATCAAATATTCACATCCAGATAGAACACCTGAAATCTATTATTCAATGAAAAAAGAAGATGGAAAATGTGTTTTAGAAATTAAGGATAATGGTTTGGGAATAGATTTAGAAAAGCACGGAAGAAAGCTTTTTGGGATGTATAAAACGTTTCACAAAAATAAAAATTCAAGAGGAATTGGATTGTTTATCACAAAAAATCAAATAGAATCAATGGGTGGAAATATAGAAGTAGAGAGTAAAACAAATATTGGGACAACTTTTAAAATCTTTTTTAGCAATGAAGTTTAATGATGTTTTTGTAGTCGATGATGATAAAATTTTTCATTTCATCATCAAAAAATTATTATTGAACAATAATATAAATGTTACCCCAAAGTTTTTTGAAAACGGATTACTCGCCATCGAAGGAATAAAATCCAAAATGGATAGAGGCGAAAATCCACCCGATTTAATTTTATTAGACATCAACATGCCAATTCTTGATGGCTGGCAATTTCTAGAAGAATTTAAGATACTTAAAGATAAATTAGCCAAAGAAATTATAATCTACATCGTCAGTTCGTCTGATAATCAGTCGGACATGAACAAAGCCAATGAATACCAGGATGAAGTCAAAGATTATTACTTAAAACCAATGACGGCTGAGGATTTGAGAACTATTTTTAGTTATCCAGCTTAGTTTTTTTCTTCCAATAAATCACTTAAATGCAATCGTAAAGCGGTTACAGAAATGCTTATTTCCCAAAACGAAATAGCCAACGAAACCAATAAGCACAGCAGACTTGCTGCAAAAAGATATATTCCAAAGATTTGTTGTTCTAAAAACAATAAAAACATCGCAAACACCGAAAGAAACAAGCACAAAACTCCAAAAAGTTGCATGTATCTAATCAAAGAAAGTCGCAAATTCAAGTTGTTGATTTGAAGTAAAATACTTTTAGTATGTTTCTCGTCATAATGACTTTTTAAACTTCTAACAATTTGAGCAATCGTCAAAAAACGATTGGTATAAGCCAATAAAATCAATGAAGTTGCCGAAAAAAGTAGAGCAGGAGTTTCTATAGATAGTGTCATAATTTTTTTTAGATGTAAAACATTATTTTATAATTTCAAATCTTTCGATTTCTTTTTTAACTATTAGCTCAACGAAATCAGTCGCTTTGTTGGTTATAAAATCAATATTAATATTAGTGATGTCAAAGCTTACTGAAGTTATATATCGATTTGAAATGTTTGAAAAATCAGATTCTATCTCTTTTGTATCTGAATTTAAAATAAAATTGTCATTTTTTATATTAAAACTCAACTTGCAACCATCAAGAGTTTTTATTTTTTTATTACCGATAACTGTTATATTCATAAAATGATAAGAAGATAAATCTTGAAACTCAATCCAAATTCCTCCATTGTTTGATTTGGCTATTTTTTCACCTTTAACTGAAATGATATTACCTTCTGTAAATGTATCAACATGATTTTTTTCCGAAGTATCAATTCCACCTAACTTGGTTACAATTGTTTTAAGTATTCTAATCATAGTTTTAATAATTAATTTCAAATTTACAAAAAAAACCTGCAAGTTATCACTCACAGGTCTTTTCTCTATTAGTCTATTATCTAAAAGTTATTTTATCAACTCAAAACTTCTTTTCACGAAAGCGGTCAATTCTTCACCTTTCAATAATCCTTGAGAAATTTTAGCTAAATCTAGTGCTTGTTTTACCAAACTTTCTTGTACCGATTTATCTCCAGTATTTAGAATTGTTGTTGCTAACTCAGAGTTGGTATTTACAACCAAATTATACATTTCAGGGAAATTACCCATACCGAACATTCCGCCACCACCAGATTGGCTCATTTCTTTCATTCTTCGCATAAATTCGGGTTGCGTAATTATAAATGGTGCAGCAGTGCTATCCAATGGTTCGAGTTGAACAGAATAATTTGTTTTTGGAACAATTTCTTCTAAAACAGTTTTCAATTGTGTTGATTCGTCTTCAGAAAGTTTAGAAATTTGAGTTTCCTCTTTTTGGATTAATTTTTCAATATGATCCGAGTCAACACGAGTAAATGTTAGATTTTCGTTATCAGCTTCCAATTTTTGTATCAAATGTGAAACAATTGGCGAGTCTAACAACAATACTTGATATCCTTTTTCCTTTGCAATTTCAATGTAACTGTGTTGCGCATCTTTGTTAGAAGCATAAAGCACAACTAATTTACCGTTTTTATCCGTTTGATTTGTTGCAATTGCTTCTTTCAATTCCGCTAACGTATAATACTTGTCATCAACAGTTGGATACAAAACAAAATCGCCTGCTTTTTCATAGAATTTTGGTTCTGAAAGCATTCCATATTCTAAAACGATTTTAATATCATTCCATTTTTGTTCAAAATCTTCACGGTTTTCGTTGAATAAACCTTTTAGTTTATCAGCAACTTTTCTAGTAATATAATTTGAAATTTTCTTCACATTACTATCGGCTTGCAAACCAGAACGTGAAACATTCAACGGAATATCTGGTGAATCAATTACACCTTTCAACATTCCAAGAAATTCTGGAACAATTCCTTCTACATTATCGGTTACATAAACCTGATTTTGGTATAATTGAATTTTGTCTTTTTGCAATTGTAAATCCGAAGACATTTTTGGGAAGTATAAAATCCCTGTCAAGTTAAACGGATAATCTACATTCAAATGAATGTTGAACAACGGATCTTCAAACTGCATTGGATAAAGTTCTTGATAGAAACTTTTATAATCTTCATCAGTCAAATCAACAGGTTGTTTTGTCCAAGCTGGATTTGGATTATTGATGATGTTGTCAACCTCAATTTCTTCTGGTTTTACATCTTCTGCAGCACCTTCAGGAACTGGAATTGTTTCTTTTCTTGTTCCAAATTTGATTGAAACTGGCATGAATTTATTGTATTTAGTCAATAATTCACGGATTTTATATTCTTCTAAGAAATCTAATGAATCTTCTGCAATATGAAGAATTATTTCTGTTCCTCTGTCAGTTTTGTCATGTGGTTCAAGCGTAAATTCTGGACTTCCGTCACATGTCCAATGTGCAGCAGGTTCATCTTTGAATGATTTTGTAATGATTTCTACTTTTTCAGCAACCATAAAGGCAGAATAAAAACCAAGACCAAAATGACCAATAATTCCTGAATCTTTGGCAGAATCTTTATATTTTTCTAAAAATTCTTCAGCACCAGAAAACGCAACTTGGTTGATGTATTTCTCAACTTCGTCCGCTGTCATTCCTAAACCTTGGTCAATAATGTGAAGTTTTTTTCCTTCTTTGTCGATTTTTACTTCAATAATAGGATTACCATATTCCACTTTGGCTTCTCCAATAGAAGTTAGATGTTTTAGTTTTAAAGTTGCATCAGTTGCATTAGAAACTAGTTCACGCAAGAAAATTTCGTGGTCGCTGTATAAAAACTTCTTGATTAGTGGAAAGATGTTTTCTACTGATACATTAATTTTTCCTGTTGTCATATTTTTTGATTTTATGTTTAAATAATTTTGATATTAATCACTTGTCAAAACTGATACCAAAATCGTTTTCTATGACAAATTGACGTAGTAACAATTCTACATCTAAATAGAACTAATTTGTAAAATGCAATTAAAAATGAGCGTATCTTTGCCAATAATTAAATGTAAAATACTATCGAGATGAAAAAAATTATTTTAATGGTCTTATTTTCGGTTTTATTATTGGGATGCAAATCAAAATCGGCAACCAATACAAAACTTGATAATAAATCAGAAGTTGCTATTAAAGGAAATTGGAAAATAGCTTCAGTTGGTTTTCCTGGTTCAGATGTTATGAAATTGACATCTTTTGATTTGGCGGATTCTAAATGTTTTATTGGAAGTAATTGGAAATTCGTTTCTAATAATAACAAAGGAAATTTTGCTTTAAATAGCCCAAGTTGTACAGCTTATTCAACTCCAATTACTTGGTTTATTAATAAAGAAGGCGAGTTCGTAATGAAAATTTTAGACGAAGCTAAAGCTAAAAAAGTTAAATCAGGTTATGTGTTGAAAATAGCTAACCTAACTGCAAGTTCATTTCAACTAATTGAAAAAGTTGATGTTGCTGGAAAAATAACAGATGTTGTTTATCAATTTGAAAGATTAAATTAAGAAATTATGAAAAAGTACACTTCTATTGTTGTAGCAGGTTTAATGCTACTATCGACAGTTTTTACAAGTTGTGAAGCTGTAAAAAATACAAATAACACACAACGTGGTGCAGGAATTGGTGTTGCTGCTGGTGCTGTTCTTGGAGCAGTTTTAGGAAATAACCTTGGAAAAGGTGGAAACGGTGCGCTTGGTGCTGTTCTTGGTGGAGTAATTGGTGGTGTTGCTGGTGGCGTTATTGGAAACAAAATGGACAAACAAGCTCGCGAAATTGAAACAGCTTTGCCTGGTGTTGAAGTTGAAAGAGTAGGTGAAGGAATTAAATTAGTTTTGGGTGAAAATGCAGTTAATTTTGATACAAATAAGTCAACTTTAACTCCTAATGCTAAAGCAAATTTGGATAAACTTGTTTCTGTTTTTGAACATTATCCAGATACTAATATTCAAATTTATGGTTATACAGATAGTACAGGTGCAGCAGATTATAATTTAAAGTTATCTGAACAAAGGGCAGCATCTGTTAAGTCTTATTTGGCAGGAAAAGGTCTTGCAGCTTCTAGATTTAATACTACAGGTTTAGGAATTGCCGATCCAATTGCAACAAATGATACACCTGATGGAAGAAGTAAAAACCGTAGAGTAGAATTTGCTATTACTGCAAATGAAAAAATGGTTCAAGATGCTCAGAAAGAAGCAGGAAAGTAATTAAATCTTTTATGATTTATCTAAAGCGACTATATTTTATAGTCGCTTTTTTTGTTGCATAAAACTTTAACAAAACTTTTTGTTTAATTATTTGTTTAAATGATTAAACAATTAGTAACTTTACAATATATTAAAAATCAATAAAATGGCAACAGCTAAAAAGACAAGTTCTAAGAAGGAAATAATTGATGACGATAAGATTATCAGTTATTTTATGACAGATGTTTTAGAAACCAATGAAGAGCCAAAAAATATTTATACTTTTTGTACAAAACATAACATAGACGAAAGTCAGTTTTATTCTTTTTTTGGTTCATTTGAATCGCTTAAAGAAATTATATGGTTGAAGTTTTTTGAAAATGCAATTGCCGCAATGTCGAAAGACTCAAAAATTGAAAGTTATTCTAATAAGGAAAAGTTACTGACTTTATATTTTACTTTGTTTGAAACCTTAACGTTGAATAGAACCTTTGTGCTATTTTATTTGAAAGAAAACAAAGAAGGATTAAAAAATTTGAAAAGCTTAAAACAATTTAGAAACCATTTTAAAGAATATATCGTAACTATTATAAACTCAAACGAAACAATTGTATCGAGTAGAATTAATAAAGTTACTGAACCTGTTTTTTCAGAAGGAGCATGGATACAGTTTTTATTTTTATTGAAGTTTTGGATTGATGATACGTCGAAAAGCTTTGAAAAGACAGATATTTTAATTGAAAAATCAGTTAATACAGTAGTTGATTTATTAGATACAAAACAACTAGAGAATTTATTTGATTTGGGTAAATTCCTTTGGAAAGAAAAATTTAATTAATGAAAACATTAGATAAAATTCCAACAGGAAAAATTGAACGAGCAACCCAATTAGTCAAAACAGGGATTAAAGTTGGAGGAAATTATGTGGCTTACTATGGTGAGAAACTGGTTAATCCAAATTTAACAAAAGATAAATTGAATGAGGACAATGCTGAAGATATTTATGATGGATTAAAAAATTTAAAAGGAAGTGCTTTGAAAGTGGCTCAAATGTTGAGTATGGATAAAAGTATTATGCCACAAGCTTATGTTGATAAGTTTTCACTTTCTCAATTTTCGGTTCCGCCATTATCTGCACCATTGGTTAGAAAAACATTTAAAAAATATTTAAGTAAATATCCAGAAGAAATTTATGATACGTTCACACCAGATGCTATGAATGCTGCTAGTATTGGTCAGGTTCACAAAGCAACAAAAAATGGTAAGAGTTTTGCAGTGAAAATTCAATATCCAGGTGTTGCAGAAAGTATTAGTTCAGATTTAGCATTGGTTAAACCATTTGCAACAAGAATGTTTAATTTGAAAGGAAAGGATTCTGAAAAATATTTTATTGAAGTTGAAAATAAATTACTTGAAGAAACGGATTATGTTTTAGAATTAAAACAAAGTTTAGAAGTATCTGATTGGTGTAGTAAAATTGAAAATTTGCGTTTTCCAAAGTATTATTCTGATTATTCTTCAGAGAAGATTTTAACAATGGAATGGATTGAAGGAAAACACCTTTCGGAGTTTACATCACAGAATGCTGATAGAGTTAAAGGAGATAAAATTGGACAAGCACTTTGGGATTTTTATATGTTTCAAATTCATCATTTACGACAAGTACATGCCGATCCACATCCGGGTAATTTTTTAATTGATAAAGATGACAATCTGGTAGCGATAGATTTTGGTTGTATAAAGCAAGTTCCTGAGGAGTTTTACGTTCCTTATTTTGAATTGGCTAAACCAGAAGTTATTGATAACCCAAAAATTTTTAATGAAAAATTATTCGAATTAGAAATTTTACGTCTCGATGATAGCAAAGAAAAGATTGAGTATTTTACTAAGATATTCCATGATTTATTGAGTTTGTTTACAAAACCGTTTCATGGAAATTATTTTGACTTTTCGGATGATGATTTTTTTGGAAAAATAGCGGAAATGGGAGAAGAATTTTCAAAAGATACACAACTTAGAAAAATGAATGGCAATAGAGGCTCAAAACATTTTTTATACATCAACAGAACGTTCTTTGGTTTGTATAATTTATTACATGATTTGAAAGCTAGAATAGAAACAAAAACATACGAAAAATATATTCCATAATTTTAATTGTTTTATTGGTTAGGTTGATGAGAGCGATAACTCCACGTTTGAGTATCGCTCTTATCTTTTTTATAACCTTTTATCTTCCAATTACTAACCAGCCAGTTCCATCACTTTGAACCATATATCTTTCGTTTGCATTTATAGTTGTGATAGTAAGTGTTGTAACATCATCATAGATTGCGCCAGCGACTGATGATAATATTTTTGAACTTATGCCATTACTTCCAATAATTATGTAAACTTTTCCAGTGTTAAGAAGTGCTGATGGAAGTCTAACTTCAGAAACATCATTAAAAACTCTAACAGTATATTCTGTTAATGGAACATCATAAACTCCAGTAAGGATTCCAGTAGTTATAAATGGTTTTACTGTATTTACTGGTATTGGAGCCCAAGTTCCGTTTCCGGTCGCATCACTTTGTAAAAAATAGTTTGTAGTTGCGCCATTTGTCATTTGGAAATTAGTTGTTATTGTATTACCAGCAACAGTTACATTAGTTCCATCATCACTTATAATTCCATCAACAAGAGTAGTAGTTGTATTATCCCATTTTGGTATTCTATTATTTGTTGTAGAAGAAACGTGAGGATCTGTTTCGGTAATTGCTATTGTTGAAGGATTCACCCATGATGCATTACCAGTAGCATCACTTTGTAAAATATAATTTGGAGTTGCACCATTTGTCATTTGGAAATCAGTTGTTCTTGTCTTTCCATCCACATGTAATTTATTTCCTGCTGATGGAGGAATTCCAATTCCTATATTAGTTCCGTCATCATTAATGATACCGTCAACAAGTGTTGTTGTTGCTGTGTCCCATTTTGGAATTCTGTTGTTTGTTGTAGAGGAAACATGTGGGTCTGTTTCAGTAATTGTTAAAGCTGAAGGATTTACCCATGCTAACACACCTGTTGCATTTGTTTGAAGAACTTGATTTATTGTTCCTCTAGCTACTGGAAAAACATAACCTGTTCCAGCTGGGTTTCCTATTTGGAATGTACTATTTGTTCGAAGAGTGTTTGTGTCAAATTCGCCATAAATTAAAGCATTAACTGCATTTGCATTTGAGTTATCTATATATAATTTATTACTTCCTGTTTCTGCTGCACCTGCATTATATCCGATTGCAACATTTCCTGTGCCATTATTTGTACTTAATGTTCCAAAACCAACAGCAGTATTATTTGTTGAGCCATTCTGTGTAAGAGCATTATATCCAACTGCAACGTTATTAGCAGAAGCGGCATTAAATTTTAAAGTATTCGAACCAATAGCTGTATTAAATGAACCAGTTGAATAGTGTCCAGCTTGATGACCAAAAAAAGCATTATTATTTGTTGCACCAGTATTGTATCTTCCGGCTTCGAAACCAACATAAGTATTATTTGCACCAGATCCGTGTTCATCTCCTGCAAGTGTTCCTATAGCTGTATTATTAGCACCGGTATTTATTCTTAAAGCATTAGATCCCATTGCAGTATTACCTGTAGCAGTACTAACACCTTGTAATGCGTTGAATCCAACAGCAGTATTATTACTTGCAGTATTATTAAACAAAGCTTTCCATCCAACGGCGGTTATATTACTAGCAGTTGAAGGTGTTCCCCACATAGCTTCAAAACCAATTACAGTATTTGAGCTACCTGAATTTCTTCCCAATGATCGTTCACCGATAGCAACATTTTCAGAGCCAGTTGTATTAGATGTTTGCGCTTGATATCCAACTGATGTATTTGATGAGCCAGTTGTATTTGCGGATGATGCTTGTGTGCCTAATGCAGTATTTTTTGTTCCAGTTGTGTTTGCAGTTAATGCACTAAAGCCAACTGCAGTATTGTCGCTTGCTGTATTTACTGCCAATGCGTTTGTTCCAACAGCTACATTTGAACCACCAAGAATATTTGTAACTAATGCTCTTTGTCCAATGGCTGTGTTATTTTGACCCGTTGTATTTGCAGCTAATGCTGAAGCTCCAACAGCTGTATTATTTGAAGCAGTCGTATTTACAAGTAATGAGCTTGTTCCAACAGCCACATTAGACGATCCTATGGTATTTGCTCCTAATGAACTTGTTCCAAAAGCAGAATTACTTGTTCCTGTAGATGCTGTATTTAGTGCGCCAACACCTAGTGATATATTTGTGGCTTGAATTTTACCAGATGCTAAATTATTTCTTCTAAATGATACATCAACATTGTCTGTTGTTCCCATAAAATTAGTGGTTCCTGATAATCCGCTGTTTCCTGTTGTTGACCAATCATTAGTTGTTACTCCTGTTGCCAAACGTACCCATATAGTTCCGTTCCAATAATAAAAACCAGATGTTACATCCAATACGTTTGCAGTGTTATACACTAATTCAGAGATTGTTGGTGCCGTTAATGGAGTAGCACTCGTCGTACCTCCTGTTAAAGCAACTCTCGGGATTAATAATCCGTCTGTAGTAGAGAATATCTCTAAAGCACCTTGTGGAGTTGGTTGATTAATACCAATATTTTTTGTTGCTCCTATACTTCCATAAATGGTATTTCCAATATTTAATTGATCACTACCACTTGCTACTGGAGCTACTGTATTTGCTCCAATCATTATATTATTTGAACCAGTTGTTAATGCAAAACCTGCGTCAAAACCTAATGCAGTGTTATTTGATCCTGTACTTGTTTGTAAACTTCGATATCCAAGTGCGCTATTACCTGTACCAGTTAAGTTATCTCTTAATGATGTAAAACCGACAGCAGTATTATTACTAGCATTTGAATTTGTTAATGCGTTTCGACCAATTGCAACATTAGCATTAGCATTTGTGTTAGCATATAGAGCACCAACACCAATGGCCGTATTTTCACTTCCGCTTGTGTTTGAAAATAAAACAGACTCTCCAAAACCTGCATTTCTTCTTCCAGAAGTTAAACTAGGCATTGTGTTTGCTCCAAAGGCAGTATTTCTAATTCCTGTTTGTGCACCAATATTAATTGTAGGATTGACTAACGAATTTGCTCCAAACGAAGTGTTAGCATTGTTGAAAACAAATGTTACAGGAGTAAAAGCAGGATCTCCAATATAACCAGCTCTTAAATTATTTCTTCTTATAGTGATATCTTCGTCATCTATTGTTCCAATAAAATTTATCGTAGAATCTGTACCACTATTTCCAATAATTTTCCACGCATCAGAATCGCTACTTGTTGATAAACGAATCCAAATAGAACCATTCCAGTAATAAAAACCTTCTGAATTTATGTTTGCAGTTGTACCAAGCAAATCCCCATTTGATATATCATTCACATATACCAATGTAGATGTTGGAATGCTAGCCATAGTTTTTGCACGAAGTCTAGAAATTCTTGGAATTAAAAGACCATCAACTGTTGCGGCTGTTAGATTTGCAGCAGTAATATCAAGTGTTGCTTCTGGTGTAGGAGTTCCAATACCAACTTGTGCTTTGGATATTATTGAACACAAAAAAAATACTATAATTAATTTGTTTTTTAAGTTTTTCATAATTTTTTTCATATTCTTTTAAAAAATTAAAAACGCCTCTCAATTTAAGAGAGGCATTTTTATTATCAATATTTAATCTAAAACTTATCTTTTAATCATACGTAATGATTTAGCATTACCATCTTGGCTT
>DAOLYL010000013.1:0-25202 GCA_035425765.1 Flavobacterium sp.
AAATTTAAAGAAGATATTAATGAACTTCAAAAACTAGGCATTATGATTGATGCCGATGAAGAAGGTTATTTACTTCAAATATTCACAAAACCGATTGAAGACAGACCAACGTTATTTTTTGAAATTATTCAACGAATGGGTGCAAAAGGTTTTGGCGCAGGTAATTTCAAAGCATTATTTGAGTCTATAGAAAGAGAACAAGCATTGAGAGGAACGTTATGAAAAAGTTAATTTTTTTGCGAATTCATCAAAATACAACGTTGTAGTAACTTCTTTTTTGCCAAATATGTGTTAAAATTGATTTTTTACTTGCAATAATGCAACAAACCGCCATATATTTGCATCATCAAAAAGAACAAAGGAGTGGTTTCCTTATATTTTTGGATAAATTTTCATAATTTATAGTTTTTTGGTTGGTTAATAGCATAAAAACTCGGTCATTCTTTGACTGGGTTTTTTTGTTTTTATACATTTGGAACGAAAATTGTATCTACAGTTTAAAAAATCACAAAATCAATGAAAAAAGTTATCGTTTTACTGGTATTTTTTATCGCTGTTAGTTTCAACACCCAAAAACCAGAAGCATACGACGTAGGTGAATGGTTCAAATTCAGAATCCATTATGGCTTCATCAATGCAGGATATGCCACTCTAGAAGTTAAAGAAGCTGTAAAAGAAAATAAAAAAGTATACCATACTATCGGAAAAGGATATACGGTTGGAATGTCGCGCTTCTTTTTCAAAGTAGATGATACTTACGAAAGCTATTTTGATAAAGTCACAAATAAACCTTATCAATTTGTTAGAAAAATTGACGAAGGTGGATATACTAAAAATCAAGAAGGATTTTTTAATCAAGATAATAATAAAGTTCTAGTCAAAGATTATAAAAAGAAAACAGAAAAAACATTTCCAGTAACAGAAAATGTTCAAGACATATTATCAACCTTTTATTTTCTTAGAAATCATCCAAATATTGACAAACTTAAAGTTGGCGAGTCAATAATCGTTGACATGTTTTTTGACAACGAAGTTTTTAAGTTTAAGTTAAAATATATAGGAAAAGAAGATTTAAAGACTAAATTTGGTACTGTTCCAACAATGATTTTTAGACCATTGGTGCAATCAGGTAGAGTTTTTAAAGAAGAAGAAAGTCTAACCGTCTGGATTTCAGACGATGAAAACAAACTACCTTTGAGGATAAAAGCCAGCTTAGCTGTTGGTTCTTTGAAAGCCGATTTAGAAGGTTTCAAAGGTCTCAAAAACCCTTTTATGATTAAAGTAAAAAAGAAATGAGCAACCTAACCAACCAAAACGAAACCATATTAGAAGCTTTAGAACAAAAATTTGAAGCTATAAACCAAAAAACAGAAACCCATCTCGAAGGATTACTTTGGTCAAAACCAATCACCTATTGGGATTATATTCAAACGGATGCATTACTAAATCTTCAAACCCAACGAACGGTTTTACCCGATGAAATGGTTTTTATTATGTATCACCAAGTCAACGAATTATTGTTCAAAATGATACTTTGGGAAATTGATCAATTATGCCATACCGATAAACCAAAAACTGGTTATTTTACCGAAAAACTGCGAAGAATTAGCCGTTATTTTGACATGTTGACTACTTCGTTTGACATTATGGGCGACGGAATGGAAGTGGAACAATACATGAAATTTCGTAACACATTAACGCCTGCAAGTGGTTTTCAAAGTGCGCAATATCGATTGATTGAATTTTCTTCTACCGATTTGATAAACCTTATCGATTATAGATTTAGAGCAACGATTGATAGAAATACACCTTATTCTCACGCCTTTGAACATCTGTATTGGCAAGCCGCAGGAAAAGATTATCACACAGGAGAAAAAAGTGCTTTACTAGTCAATTTTGAAAAAAAATACCGCCAAGAATTTATTCGCCACATGGAAGAATACAACACCATAAACATTTGGCAAAAATTCAAACAACTTCCTTTGGAAGATCAAAAAGATTTAGAATTAGTAAAAGCAATGCGTCATTATGACTATACGATTAACGTAACTTGGGTTATGGGACATTTAAACGCTGCCAAAAAATATATTGAAAGCGGTCAAGGTTCAGGCGAAGCAACTGGCGGAAGCGATTGGAAAAAATACATGCACCCAAAATACCAAAGAAGAATATTCTTCCCAGAACTTTGGAGTGAAGACGAATTAAAAAATTGGGGTGAAGGATTATAAAATATAATGATGTTGAAATTCCTTTCCAAAATACTATTGCTTTTATCATTATTCTTTTTTGTAATTTCTTGCGAAAAAACAAAAGAGGAAGAATACGTTATCGAAAATCCAAAACCTAAAGTAATTGATTTTGGCTTCAACCTCAACGAATTCAACGTAGTAAACGATACTATAAAATCAGGCGATACGTTTGGAAGTATTATTGACAAACAAAATCTTAGTGGCAAACAAGTCTATGATATTGTTGCCAAAGTAAAAGACACTTTTGACGTTCGTTCCATCCGAAAAGGAAAACCGTACACCATTCTTAGAACCAAAGATCGAAAACACAAAATTCAATATTTTATTTATCAACCTGATAAATTGAGTTATTATATTGTTGATTTTAGAGATTCAATTTTTGCAAATAAAAAAACAAGACCTGTTACGTTTAAAACCAGAACTATTGCAGGAAAACTGAACGGTTCATTATCTGAAACACTTCAAAACTTAAAAGTTGATCCTTCATTAGCGTCAAGAATTGCCAAAATTTATGCTTGGTCGATTGACTTTTTCAAACTTAAAAAAGGAGATGAATTTGCCTTGAAATTCACCGAAAGATTTATCAATGATACTATTTATGATGGCGTTGATAGCTTAAAAGCTTCCTTTTTTGAATACAAAGGCAAAAAAATCTATGCTTTCCCTTTCAAACCTGATGAAAATTCAAAAAAACAAGAATACTACGACGAAGAAGGAAAAACACTGAAAAACTTTTTCCTAAAAGCACCGTTAAAATTCATCAATATTACATCTCGTTATACAAAAAACAGGTTTCATCCCGTACAAAAAAGATGGAAAGCGCACAACGGAACTGATTATGCTGCACCAACCGGAACGCCAATTATGTCAACCGCTGCAGGTGTTGTAGAACAAGCAGGTTTTACAACTGGAAACGGAAATTTTGTTAAAGTAAAACACGACAGAACCTACGCAACGCAATACCTTCACATGTCAAAAATTTTGGTAAAACGCGGGCAACGAGTTACTCAAGGACAAGTGATTGGTAAAGTTGGAAGTACTGGTTTAGCAACTGGACCACACGTTTGTTATCGTTTTTGGAAAAATGGCGTTCAAGTAGATGCTTTAAGATTAAAATTGCCCAATTCTACTCCAATGGATTCTCGCTACAAGCAAAAATATATGGAGTATATGCAACCACTAAAACGCGAATTAGACAGTGTTGCAACCTCAAATTCTAAAAAATAACTTTACTTTTTCTCAACTACAACGTTAGCGTAAAAATTGCATAACATTTATCTCAATGATATTTGTAAATTTGGCATTCAAATTATGACAAATGGCTTTACAAACTATAAATCCAACGCAAACTAAAGCTTGGGAAAAACTAAATCAGCATTACGCACAACTAAAAAACGTTTCCATGAAGGAAATGTTTCGAAACGATACATCAAGAGCCGAAAAATTCCACATTCAATGGAATGATTTTTTAATCGATTATTCCAAAAACAGAATCTCTTCTGAAACGATGGAATTATTACAACAATTGGCTAAAGAAGTAAATCTAAAACAAGCCATTTCAAGCTATTTTTATGGCGATGCAATCAATCAAACCGAAAACAGAGCTGTTCTTCATACTGCTTTACGTTCACAAGAAACAGCAACCGTTTTAGTGGATGGAAAAAATGTAATTCCGGAAGTTTTTGAAGTAAAAAACAACATCAAAAAATTCACCGAAGAAGTAATTTCAGGCGAAAGAAAAGGTTTTACCAACAAAGCATTTACTGATGTTGTCAATATTGGAATTGGCGGTTCAGACCTTGGTCCAGCAATGGTTGTAGAAGCTTTACAATTTTACAAAAACCATTTGAATGTTCATTTTGTTTCCAATGTTGATGGCGATCACGTGAACGAAATCATCAAGAAATTGAACCCAGAAACCACACTTTTTGTGGTAGCTTCCAAAACATTTACAACACAAGAAACACTTTCCAATGCCGAAACTATTCGTGCTTGGTTCTTACAATCGGCTACGCAAGATGATGTTGCCAAACATTTTGTTGCTGTTTCTACGAATATTCAAAAAGTAACCGAATTTGGCATCAATCCAGCAAATGTTTTCCCAATGTGGGATTGGGTTGGCGGACGATTTTCGCTTTGGAGTGCTGTTGGTTTATCAATTGCTTTGGCTGTTGGTTTTGATAATTTTGATGAATTATTAAACGGAGCAAACGAAATGGACAACCATTTCCAAACTGCCGAATTTGAAGAAAATATTCCAGTTGTTTTAGCGTTGTTAAGCATTTGGTACAACAACTTTTTTGGAGCTGAAAGTGAAGCATTAATTCCATACACACAATATTTACAAAAATTGGCGCCATACCTTCAACAAGGAATTATGGAAAGCAATGGAAAAAGCATTGGTCGCGACGGAAAACCTGTAAATTATCAAACAGGAACGATTATTTGGGGTGAACCAGGAACGAATTCGCAACACGCATTCTTCCAATTAATTCATCAAGGAACGAAACTTATTCCAACCGATTTTATTGGTTTTGTAAAACCTTTGTACGGCAATAAAGATCATCATGACAAATTGATGTCTAACTTTTTTGCACAAACCGAAGCGTTGCTAAACGGAAAAACCGAAGCGCAAGTAAAAGCCGAATTTGAAAAGCAAAACGTTACTGGCGAAAAAGCGGATTTTCTTTTACCTTTCAAAGTTTTTTCTGGAAACAAACCAACAAACACATTTTTAATTGAAAAACTAACACCAAAATCATTAGGTTCATTAGTAGCTTTATACGAACACAAAATCTTTGTTCAAGGTGTTATTTGGAACATTTTTAGTTATGATCAATGGGGAGTTGAATTAGGAAAACAATTGGCAAATTCTATTTTGGACGAAATCAATTCAAAATCGGTAAATCAGCATGATAGTTCCACAGAATTTTTGTTAAATCATTACTTAGGTAAAGAATAATTCAAATCTGACCTTTTAGATAATCCAAAGACAATTTTTTCATAATCTTTTGTTAACTTTTTTTCATTTCAGTTGAGTGAATTTTGCATAAAAATTTAAACAACTAAAAATGAAAAAAAGTTATTTTATTTGGATTTGCATCCTTTTTATTTCTTTGGGTTATTCTCAAGGAAAAATTACAGGAAAGATATTAGACTCTGATCTTAATCAAGGTTTACCAGGCGTAAATATCTCAATCAAAGGAACAACACTAGGAACAACAACCGATTTTGATGGTAATTTTAGCATTACATCTGACGTAAGTTCGGGAGAATTACAAATTAATTTTATTGGTTATGAAAATCAAACTATAAAATTTGATGTTTCTAATAATCAAACAATTAACATTGGAAACATCATCCTAAAATCAGATTCTAATGAATTGGATGAAGTAGTTATTGTTGGAAAAGGAATTATCGATTTAGCTAAAGATAGAAAAACACCAATTGCAGTTTCTTCTATAAAAGCTGCCGAGATTCAATCAAAAATTGGTACTTCTGATATTACCCAAACCTTAGTAAACACACCATCGGTATATGTTGCTGGTCAAGCTGGTGGATTTGGAGATTCTAGAATTTCTGTTCGTGGTTTTCAACAAGACAATACTGCTTTCTTATTAAACGGTCAACCAATCAACGGAATGGAAGACGGAAAAATGTATTGGTCAAACTGGTCTGGAATGGCTGATATTGCTAATGCTATTCAAATTCAAAGAGGTTTAGGTTCATCAAAATTAGCCATTTCTTCAGTTGGAGGAACAGTTAACTTTGTTACCAAAGCTACCGATTTAAAAGAAGGCGGATTTACTTCGGCTGGAGTTGCAAATGACGATTATCTAAAAACTACAGTTGCCTATAATACTGGTATGAGTAAATCTGGTTGGGGTGCAAGTTTTATGATTTCTCATTGGCAAGGTGATGGATATAATGAAGGAACTCAAGGAGAAGGTCAAAACTATTTCCTTTCGGTTGGATATAAAGCGAGTGATAAACATGCGTTCAACTTCTTATTAACTGGTGCGCCACAATCTCATGACCAAAACTTCTCCAAAAGAATTTCCGATTATTTAGGATTTGGAAGAAAATTCAATAATAATATTGGTATGTTCAATGGAAAAAGCATTTCTGAAAGAACTAATTTTTATCATAAACCAGTTGCCAACTTCAACTGGGATTATAAAATCAATGATAAAATGGATTTATCAACCGTTTTATACGCATCTTGGGGAAGAGGTGGCGGAACTGGAAATTACGGTTCTTCTTCAAACAAAAAATATGTAAACGAACTAAATCCTTATACTGGTGTAGCACAAAGTACATACATTGATTTTGATCAAATTTATGCCAACAATCAAGCGTTAGCCAATGATTCAGGTACGGCTGGAAATAGTTATTTAATCCGTTCATCAATGAATAATCATGAATGGTATGGTGTGGTTTCTAATTTAAAAACACAATTAAATGAAAACTTATCGTTAAATTTAGGTCTGGATTTAAGAACATACCAAGGAACACATTACAGACAAGTTGCTAATTTTATGGGATTGAATGAATTTACAGACGTTAGAAAATTAAGAGGCGAAAACCATCAACCGCAAGGCGACAATATTTCACAATTAGTCAACCAGTCGTTTTCTATCGATCCTTGGAATGTAATGTTCAACAAAGCTCCAAACAGCCAAAAAATTGATTATGACTATAGTGAAACGATTACTTATGGTGGTTTCTTTGGTCAGTTAGAATACAGCAAAGATAATTTATCAGCATTTTTTCAAGGTTCTGTTTCAAATCAAGCACATCAAAGGTTTGACAAATATGATTATTTACCACAATTTGAAGATTCAGACAAAGTAAATAATATTGGTTATAATGCAAAAGCTGGAGCAAGTTACAAAGTAGGTTTAAACCATTCGTTTTATGCAAATGCAGGTTTTTATAACCGTCAACCATATCACGATAACATTTATTTAAACTTTACTAACGAAGTAAATCCGTTAACTTCTAACGAAAAAATACTTGGTTTAGAACTTGGATACAATTTCAAATCTAAAAACTTTAACGCTAGTGTAAATGGTTATAGAACTTCATGGAAAGACAGAGTAGTTTCTTCGTCAAGAACTGTAACTGCTTTAACAGAAACTATTGGAACAACCGTTTTAAATCAAGGTGATTTAATTTACACTTCAAATCTTGGTGTAACCCAAGTTCATACTGGTGTCGAATTAGACTTTATCTACAAACCAATGAATCAAGTAGATGTAAAAGGTTTTGCGTCTGTTGGAAATTGGGAATACCAAGACAACGCTGTTACAAGAAGAACAGACGAAAGCAACAATTTACTGGATGAAACAAAAACAGATGTTGATGGTGGAAAAGTTGGCGATGCCGCTCAAACAACTTGGGGTTTAGGTGCAAAATATGAATTCTTACCTCGTTTTTCTATCGATGCCGATTGGAGAAATTACTCTAAGTTATTTTCTAATGTTGGCGCAGTTAAAAACAATTTAGAATTACCTTCTTATGATTTAGTCGATGCCGGAATTAGCTATAAAATGCTAGTTGGTGAAGACAAAAGCAAAAGCATTCAGTTCAGAATTAATATGAACAACGTTTTTGACGAAGTATATCTTTCTGAATTATCTAGCAATATAAAAACTACTGATAATGTTCCAGCAGTTGCTCCAAATCCATCAATTGGAACTTATCAATCAAACGGAAGAGTTTACAAAGGAATTGCCGATGGAAATCAAGGTTATTTTGGTTTTGGCAGAACTTGGAACGTTTCTATAAAATACAACTTCTAAAAAAAGCACTAATTAAAAAAACGGCAACTTAGTTTGCCGTTTTTTTATGTCTTTTCGTTATATTTGTTATTCTTAAAAAATAATTTATGTACACATTCGTTCAAAAATTTCACTCAGGTTGGGCATATTTAGCATTGCTATTATTAGTTTTTGCAGTAATCAATTCATTCTTAGGAATGACATCTAAAAAAGAATTTACAGGAAAAGATAGAAAAATTGCTCTTTTTGGGCTAATTGGAACGCATATTCAACTTCTGGTTGGATTTATTTTATACTTCATTTCACCACTTGGATTGGATTCTTTCGGGCAAATGAAAGATTCAGCTTTAAGACTAACTTCGTTAGAACATCCATTAATCAATATTATTGCCATTGTTTTAATCACAATTGGTTGGTCAAAACATAAAAAAGCAGAAAATAGTACGGCAAAATTCAAATCAATTGCAATTTTTTACGGTTTAGGTTTGGTATTGATTTTAAGTCGATTGCCATGGAAAATGTGGTTAAATAACTAATTTTTTTAAGTCCTGAAAAGGGCTTTTTTTATCTAAGGTATAGTTTTTGCAAAGTATCTTTCACTTTAAAAAATGATTTATGACACAGAAATTTTTAATCATATTGCTTTCTTTTTTATCTGTACTGACAGTTTCAGGACAGGAAAAAAAAACGCAACAAAAGGAAAAGCCAAAAGAAAAAACAACTAAAAACACAGTCACAAGAGAAAATAAAGAACAACTAAAAGTAATATCTTCAACAAAAGTTGATACAACAAAACTCAAAATTAAAAATATTGTCCAAGAAATTGACAGTACACAAAATGCACTAATAGACTTCAATTTCAAGCTATTAAAGAAAAAAGCACACGCATCTTATTATCATCAAAAATTTCACGGAAGAAGAACTGCAAGTGGTAAAAAATTTGATAACAATGCTTACACTGCAGCACACAAAAAATTACCTTTTGGAACTAAGGTAAAAGTAACCAACGAAGTCAACGGAAAATTTGTCATAGTTGAAATCACCGATCGTGGACCATTTTCAAAAGCTCGTGAAATTGATTTGACTAAAAGAGCTTTTATGGAAATTGCGAACAATAAAAATTCAGGAGTGGTTTTTGTAACTTTAGAAGTTGTCGAAGAAAAAAAATAATCACCAAGTAGTAAACGGTTTTTTACTTAAATAAGCGTTGTAATAGCGTTCGTCATTAGTCACTTCTTCATCTAACCAATCTGGTTTTTCAAAAGTTTCGTTTTCATCCTGGAGTTCAATTTCAGCCATAACCAGACCTTCATTTTCACCCGAAAAAATATCAACTTCATAAACGTGATTACCAACTTTTACTTCATAGCGAATTTTATCAATCGTTCCGCTTTCGCAAATGGACAAAAGCGATTCAGCATCTGCTAAACTAATTTCACGTTCCCATTCCAATCGAGTTGTTCCACTATCATTTCCTTTTCCTTTGATGGTAATAAAACCTTTGTCCGCTTTAATTCTTATGCGAACCGTTCGCTCAGGATTTGAACTTATATACGCCTGAACAATTCGTTTATTCGAAAAGGCTTGATTTACAAAAGCATTCGAAGACACTAGAAACTTACGTTCAATTTCAATCATTTTTTTTTATATTTAGGAGCAAGTTAAGAAATATATAACTTTGAAATTGTATTTTTACAATATTCTTAATTGCCAAAATTCCTAACCATGCACTTTTATCGAAACAAAAAACTAATTGCTTCTATTGATGATTTGTTTACGTTCTATTTTGAGCAAAACGAATATCAATCCAATGATAAATTACTTTTTTTAGTAGATTTAGTGCAATTCTATCGTCCAGTTAATCCTAAAGGCGAAAATCATATTTCTATAAAATCACTTTTAGAGTACTTGACTACTTCACCCGAAAAATCCAATGCACTAAAGCTGTATTTATCCGAAGTTTTATATCAAAGGAAATTCACCAGAATGCTTTCGGATACTGGAATTCTTAGAGATTCGGATTTTGTATATGAAGTCAAAAAAAGAATTATTGCAAAACTGCTTCCTTTTCAACCCGAAAAAGACACACTCGAATTTGTCCTCAATCAGGTTTTTTTCAAAAGCACTGATCCCATTTGGATAGCTAGAATTCCGTTTGAAGAACTGCAACAATTATTTGAAATAATTGGACTTGAAACCATTTACACATCGGTAGAAGAAAAATCAGTACTAGCCGAAGTAATCAACGCTATGGGATTAATTTCTCAACGAATGAGCGGAAGAGCAATGGAAAACGATGTCATCAAAATGGTGCCAGAATATGATGATTTAGAAAGTCCATTTGTAGCTTTTGAAAACGAGCTGCATGCCATTCACAAAAAAATAAAATCAAGTGATACTCATTTTGTCGTTTCAGACGATATGAATTACAAACAATTAATAATTTTCCATAAACAGTGCGAAGAATATGTGGACAAAGCATTCAACAACAGTTCAAAATTTGGAATTTCATTAAAAGTAAATCAAAGTTTACTCCGAATCAGACAGCAACTACATCGAGTTAAAGTATTGATTTCATCCTTAGTTGTAAACAAAGAAACCGATAAAAAAAGTAACACTATTTTACTCGTTCTTCGATTAATTAAATACAATTGTTATAAAAATAACATTCGTCAACTGATAAACGAAAGCACACAGTTGATATCATACGAAATCACACAACATACCGCAAAAACAGGCGAACATTACATCACAGAAAGCAAATCAGAATATTTTTCAATGCTAAAAGCAGCTGTTGGCGGTGGATTTATTGTTGGATTGCTTTGTATAATAAAGTTGTTACTTTCAAAAATAGACGCTAGTGCTTTTGGACATGCGTTTTATTACAGTTTAAACTATTCTTTAGGATTTATTGCCATCTATTTAATGGGTTATACGCTAGCAACCAAACAACCAGCTATGACAGCTTCTACCTTGATAAATGTGTTGGAAAGTGGCATGAAAAAGCAATCAAAAAATGAAAACAAACACAGCTCGTTTGCCCAACTTTTTGCTCGTTTGTTTCGCTCACAATTTATTGCTTTTGTAGGCAATGTTTTTATGGCATTTCCAGTTTCATTAGCTGGAATTTGGCTCATCGATTATTTTCTGGATTACAACATAGCTTTTGAAAAATCAGCAAAACTATTGAATGACTTATCACCTGTGACTTCATCGGCTATTTTTCATGCTGCTATTGCAGGCGTTTTTCTTTTCCTTTCGGGAATTATTTCGGGTAATGTTTCCAATAAAAACAAGCACAATCAAGTCTATTACAGAATAAAAGAACATCCCGTTTTAAAACAAAATCTAGGAATAGTAAAAACCAACGCCATAGCCAAATGGTTTGAAAATAATTGGGCTGGTGTGGTTTCTAACGGTTGGTTTGGTGTTTTTCTTGGCAGTACAGCGTCTTTAGGTGTTTTCTTAGGACTGAATCTCGATATTCGACACATCACCTTTGCTAGTGGCAATTTTGCGCTTGGATTATATGGTGCTGATTTTTTTGTGGATTATTGGATTATATTTTGGGGAATTATCGGAATTGGTGTGATTGGATTTGTCAATTTTATGGTGAGTTTTTCGCTTTCTCTCGGTTTGGCTTTCCGTTCAAGAAATATTCCATTAGCAGAATTGAGTTTGCTTTTTAGTGCCACTTGGGCTTATTTTAAAAAACGTCCAATAGCATTCTTTTTTCCCGTGAAAGATAAATAGACATGGAAACTGAAGTTCTTTACAGAAAAATAATTCATATTGATATGGATGCTTTTTATGCTTCTGTAGAACAATTAGACAATCCCGATTTAAGAGGAAAACCGTTGGCCGTTGGCGGAAGCGAAATTCGCGGAGTAGTTTCGGCAGCGAGTTATGAAGCGCGAAAATATGGTGTTCGGTCGGCAATGAGCGGTGTTCAGGCCAAACGAAATTGTCCTGATTTAATTTTTGTTCGACCGCGATTTGACCGCTACAAAGAAATTTCAAAACACATCAGAAAAATTTTTCATGAATATACCGATTTGGTCGAACCACTTTCGCTAGACGAAGCTTATCTTGATGTGACGCAAAACAAAAAAGGAAATCCAAGCGCAACACTAATTGCTCAAGAAATCAGAAAACGAATTTTTGATGAACTTGGACTAACCGCTTCGGCTGGAATTTCAGTAAATAAATTTGTTGCCAAAATAGCAAGTGATTATAACAAACCCAATGGTCAGAAGACAGTAAATCCTGAGGAAGTAGAAGACTTTTTAGAAAAACTAGACATTAAAAAATTCTATGGTGTTGGCAAAGTTACTACCGAAAAAATGTACCAATTGGGCATTTTTACTGGTAAAGATTTAAAGTCAAAATCAAAAGAATATCTCGAAGAGCATTTCAGCAAAAGTGGTTTGCATTATTACAACATTGTTCGTGGCATTCACAACAGTGCAGTCAAACCCAACCGAATAGCCAAATCAGTAGCAGCCGAACATACTTTTAATGAGAATTTAACTTCCGAAATTTTTATGGAAGAAAAACTGCAACGCATCGCCGAAGAATTGGAACGAAGATTAAAAAAATACACTATTTCAGGAAAAACCATCACGCTAAAAATAAAATACAGCGATTTTACCCAACAAACCCGTAGCAAAACACTACCTTATTTTATTTCAGACAAAGGATTATTGTTTGAAACCGCTAAAGAATTATTGTATCAAGAAAAAATGAAAGAATCAGTTCGATTGCTTGGGATTTCGTTAAACAATTTAAATACAGAAGTAAAAAAAACAGTGGTTGTTCAGTTAAAATTTGAATTTTAAACACAAAAAAAACCATTCACAAGGAATGGTTTTAAAGTTTTAATTTTATCATTATTAATCTCTACTCGAAATTTTAGATAACAATCGTAAAAACTCAACATACAGCCAAACTAAGGTAATCATTAATCCCATAGCGCCATACCATTCCATATATTTTGGCATTTTTTCTTGAACACCTTTGTCGATTTGATCAAAGTCCAAAAACAAATTCAACGCTGCTATAACGATTACAAAAACGCTAATTCCAATACTCATTAATGAGTTACCATAATGAACAGGAACAAAGCTCGTAAACATAGATAGCAACCAAGAAATCAAATAGTAAGTAGCAATAGCTAATGTTGCCGCGATTACTACCGAACGAAAACGCTCGTTTACTTTTACGATTTGGTATTTATACAATCCAAAACAAACCATAAAAGTTACAAAAGTGCAACTTACTGCTTGTATCACAATTCCTGGATACATAGCTTCAAAAATAGCCGAAAGACCACCAATAAACAATCCTTCAAAAACAGCATAACCTGGCGCTAAATAAGGCGACAAATGAGGTTTGAAAGAAGAAATTAAAACTAATATTAAACCAACAATTGCTCCACCAATAGTCAACACAATTGGATTGTAACCACTAAAAGTCATTGTCCAAGTAATGGCTGCACTAGCAACAAGCAACAATAACATTAGGAAACTTTTATTAATAGTTCCCGAAACGGTCATGGTTTGGTTGTAATCAATCACTTTTGCTTCGTGAACAGTTTCTTCTGCGCGTGAAGTATTAGTAAACGTTTTACTTTTAAAAAATGGATTATTTGAATTCATAATTTGTGTTTTTAGTTATTTCAAAAATAACACTTTTTATTTAATCAATTTCAGAAATTCTAAGTGTGTTCACCATTCCTTTATCAACAACAGGCATAGCAGCAAGATTAACAAGCATATCGCCTTTTTGAACATATCCTTTTTCCTTAGCAATTAAATTGATGTCTTCAACAGTATCATCCGTGCTAACGAATTTATCATAATAAAAAGCATTTACACCCCAAAGCAAACTTAATTGAGTTAAAATTCGTTTGTTAGAAGTATAAACCAAAACGTGTGCTTGTGGTCGCCAAGCCGAAATTTGAAATGCAGTATATCCACTATTAGTCAAAGTAGAAATTGCTTTTGCTTTGATTTCATTAGCCATTAATGCCGCATGATAACAAATTGATTTAGTGATAAAACGCTTAGTTCTAACATTTGGTGGCGTTTGTGGCACTTGAATAAGCGGAGAATCTTCCACTGCTTCAATAATTTGTGTCATTTTCTCAATAACTTGAACTGGATAATTTCCAACCGAAGTTTCTCCCGAAAGCATCACAGCATCAGCACCATCCATAACCGAATTGGCAACGTCGTTTACCTCAGCACGCGTTGGTGTTAAGCTAGTAATCATCGTTTCCATCATTTGTGTAGCAACGATTACTGGAATTCGAGCTGTTTTGGCTCTATGAATTAATTTCTTTTGAATTAAAGGAACTTCGTGTGCTGGAATTTCAACTCCCAAATCACCACGAGCAACCATCAAACCGTCACAAAACGCAACGATTTTATCAATATTTTCAACCGCTTCTGGTTTCTCAATTTTAGCTATAATTGGAATTTTATAATCAGAATGTTTCGCAATTAAATCTTGCAATTCTTCTAAATCGGCTGGTGTTCTAACAAAAGATAGTGCAATCCAATCTACTTTTTGTTCAATAGCAAAAATAGCGTCTTTGATATCTTTTTTGGTCAAAGCTGGCAATGAAACTTTAGTATTAGGAAGATTTACTCCTTTTTTAGATTTCAATGGTCCACCTTGAATTACTTTACAAACTACTTCGGTTGTACCGTTAGTTTCAAGAGCTTCAAACATTAGTTTTCCATCATCTAAAAGAATTCTTTCTCCAGGATTTACATCTCTTGGAAATTCCTTGTAGTTCATATAAACGCGTTCCTTAGTTCCAGGAACATCTTCAGCAGTTTGAAACGTAATAATATCACCAGGATTTACAACTACATCTTCTTTCATTACACCTACGCGAAGTTTTGGGCCTTGCAAATCGCCAAGAATAGCTGTGGTATAACCAAATTCGTCATTCAATTCTCTGATAATATCAATTCTTTCTTTTACATCAGCATAATCAGCATGTGAAAAATTGATACGAAACACATTTACTCCAGCGTCAATCATATCTTTGATGACTTCTTTACTACTGCATGCTGGACCGAGTGTAGCTACAATCTTTGTTTTTTTTCTAGTTGGCATTTTTAAAAAATTAAATTGATTTTAGATTTTATAGTTTCAGGATCAACAGTATAAACTGTACTGATATTGTCTATTTTTTTTAACTGAAGTAGGGTGTTTTCAAATTCAAGAGGTGAAACATTGATTCCAATTTTTAGAAAAAAATCTACTTTTTTAAATTCTGGGATAAAGTAGGTTTTAGTTGAAATTTGGGACTTACTATTGGCAAATAATCCTGTATTTACAGTAAGGTTTTCACTTGAAAATTCATTTTTGTTCTTAATTAAATTCCAATTGACTAGTGCTGTTTCATCTTCAAAAACAAACCGAACAAATTGTATTTCTGTATTTTTATGGCTTATACTAATATTGGAATGACTTTTAGAAAGCACAATGGGTAAACATTTATTGATTTGATAAGCTAATCGATAATCCTCTAAAGTAGTATGAATAGCAATTAATTGATAATCAATTTTATCGTATTCTTCTTTTTCTTGTTCATCGTTAAGCAATTTATAAACAACCATTTCACTTTAGAATAAGTTGTAAATATACTATTTCTGCACTAGAATTTATAACGTAAATCGGTGATTAACGTAATTTTATGAACGAAATCGTTGTAGTTTTTAGGGATTCGGATTATTTTGTGTTAATTTTTTCCTGAAATGCAAAATAACCTCTTTTTGAAGCTATTTCCTCTGCCTTCTTTTTAGATGTTGCTCTGGCTTTTGCAATTATTTTATCATCGATGCTTAACTTAACACCAAAATACCGTTGCCCATCAATAGCATTATCATCAAAAACTTCATAGTTGAATGTTTTCTTTTCTTTTTGACACCATTCTATCAACAAACTTTTATAGCTAATCACTTTTCCTTCTAGCTTTTCAATATCAACATAAGGAATGATGACGCTTTTTTGAATAAACTTTTCACAATGTGAAAATCCTCTGTCGAGAAAAATAGCACCAACCAATGCTTCAAATATATTGCCATGAATGTTTTCTCCAAAATGATTGACAGGTACTTTGCTTTCCACCATTTCAATCAAATTTAAATCCCTTCCAAGTTCATTCAAATGTTCTCGACTGACTATTTTAGAACGCATTTTTGTCAAATAACCTTCATCGCCCGAAGGAACTTCATTATATAAATGAGCAGCAATAACAGCACTTAACATCGCATCGCCAAGAAATTCTAATCGCTCATAATTTAACGGATTTCCTTTTACATCAGTAATATTAGAAGAACGGTGAGTGAATGCTTTTTGATAATAAAGCATCGTAGTTGGCTTAAACCCGAGTATTTTTTCAATTTTTTCAAAAAAAATCCCGTCCTCATTCGAACGGGATTTTTTAAATATATTTTTAATAATTCTTTTCATCTGAAAATTACGCTTCCAATTTTTTGAAAAGCACACACGCATTGTGTCCACCAAAACCAAAGGTATTGCTCATCGCTACTTTTACCTCTCTTTTTTGCGCTACATTCAAAGTCAAATTCAAGCTTGGATCAATGTTTTCATCTACAACCGTATGATTAATAGTTGGAGGAACAATTCCGTGCTTCATAGCTAAAATTGAAGCAATTGCCTCAATAGCACCAGCAGCACCAAGCAAATGTCCTGTCATTGATTTAGTTGAATTGATGTTAATATTTTTTGCGTGTTCACCAAAAACGGCACTAATAGCTTTCAACTCAGCAACATCACCAAGTGGTGTTGACGTTCCGTGTGTATTGATATGGTCAACATCTTCTGGTTTCATTCCAGCATCACGAAGCGTATTTTCCATAACGGCAATAACGCCAATTCCTTCCGGATGTGGTGCTGTTAAATGATAAGCATCTGATGACATTCCGCCACCACCAATTTCACAATATATTTTTGCGCCACGTGCTTTTGCATGTTCATATTCTTCAAGAACTAATGCGCCAGCACCTTCGCCAAGAACAAATCCATCACGAGTAGCATCAAATGGTCTTGAAGCTGTTTCTGGACTTTCGTTTCTTGTTGATAAAGCTTGCATCGAATTAAATCCACCCATTCCAGCAATAGTTACTGCTGCTTCTGAACCACCAGAAATAATAACGTCACACATTCCTAATCGGATGTAATTAAACGCATCAATCATAGCATTAGCCGAAGAAGCACATGCGGAAACAGTTGTATAATTTGGACCCATAAAACCATTTCTCATAGAAATGTGAGCTGGAGCAATATCGGCAATCATTTTTGGAATAAAGAACGGATTGAAACGTGGTGTTCCATCTCCTTTGGCATAGCTCATTACTTCTTCTTGAAAAGTTTCTAATCCGCCAATTCCTGCACCCCAAATAACACCTACTCTTTGCTTGTTAACGTTATCGTCGGTAATTCCAGCATCTTTGATGGCTTCCTCACTCGCTGCAATAGCATATTGAGCAAACTTATCCATTCGTCGAGATTCTTTTCTATCTACAAAATCTTCAATATTGAAGTTTTTTACTTCACAAGCAAACTTTGTTTTGTGCTTTTCAGTATCATAATAAGTAATTGGTGCAGCACCACTTTTACCATTAATTAGTGCATTCCAATATTCTTCTATGGAATTCCCAATTGGTGTTAGCGCGCCTAAACCAGTAACTACAACTCGTTTTAAAGTCATACTATTTTTTTTAGAATTGTATTTAAACAAATATACCCATGTATTCTTCAAATATAAGCATTAAAGAGACATGGGTATTTATATTTTTTAGATTGAAATCAATCTTGATGTATTTGTTTTTTAAAATAATAAATACCCGCAGAGAATAATCCTTGCGGGTATCTTAATTATTATTTTTTAGCTTCTTCGATGTAAGAAATAGCTTGACCTACAGTAGCAATGTTTTCTGCTTGGTCGTCTGGAATTTGAATATCAAATTCTTTTTCGAACTCCATAATTAGCTCAACAGTGTCTAATGAATCTGCTCCTAAATCGTTTGTGAAGCTTGCTTCTGTTACAACTTCGTTTTCGTCAACGCCTAATTTGTCTACGATAATCGCTTTTACTCTTGATGCAATGTCTGACATAATTTTTAAATTTTAATTTTAATTTGTTGGCAAAAATAAAAAACTTTATTTTATGACAACCTTTTTGTTATTAAATATGACTACGAAAGTAAAAAATTAATTTCAAAATCTTACACTATTATGATTTAAAATCTATTTAATATTCTTTTTTTTGTGCAATTAAAACAAAGAACAAATGAAAAAAATAGTTCTGTTTGCTTCTGGAAATGGTTCCAACGTAGAGAATATCATTCAGTATTTCAAAAACAACGATAGTATAAGTATAGTCGGCATCTTTACTAACAATCTACATGCCAAAGTTTTAGACAGAGCAAAAAAACACAACATCTTTTCGCTTGTTTTCAATAAATCCGAGCTTAGCGAAGGGTTTATTCTTGAAAAAATAAATTCCCTTCAACCCGATTTAATTGTTTTGGCAGGTTTTCTACTCAAGTTTCCTGAACACATTATTAAAGAATACCCCAATAAAATAATCAATATCCATCCTGCACTTCTTCCCAACTTTGGCGGAAAAGGAATGTATGGCATGAATGTTCACCGCGCTGTTTTGGAAAATAACGAGAAAGAAACCGGAATCACGATTCATTTTGTAAACGAACATTATGACGAAGGTGAATTTATTTCCCAACACAAAGTGAATATTGAAAACTGTAGAACTGCAGAAGAAATTGCAACCAAAGTTCAAGAACTAGAACATGAATTTTTTCCAAAAGCAATACAAAAGCTAATCACTAATAACTAATTACTGTTTACTTGAATCATCAAATCCACATCTATACTGACGGCGCAGCCAAAGGAAATCCAGGAAACGGTGGTTATGGCGTTGTCATTGAAATGGTTGGAACAGCTTACAAAAAAGAATTCTACGAAGGCTTTCGTCATACTACCAATAATAGAATGGAATTGTTAGCCGTAATTGTTGGGCTAGAAAAACTAAAACAACCCAATATGAAAGTTTTGGTCATTTCTGACTCTAAATATGTTGTTGACTCTGTAGAAAAGAAATGGGTATTCGGTTGGGAAAAGAAAAACTTCGTTGGTAAAAAAAATCCCGATTTATGGATGCGTTTTTTGAAAGTGTATCGCAAACACCAAGTAGATTTAAAGTGGATAAAAGGACACAACAATCATCCGCAAAACGAACGTTGTGACGAACTAGCAGTCTATGCGTCTGGTTTAGAGAAACTTTCCATCGATTCATTTTATGAAAAAGAAGATGGTAAACTATTCTAAAACTTTGCGACCTTTGTATTTCTAAAATAAAGTTGTGAAAAACAAAATCGCCATTACGTCTTTAGCATCTATTTCGCCTCTAGGTAATAATATTGATTCCATTTGGAAGGAATATTTATCGCCAAAAACACGTATCATCCAAAAAGAATGCAACGGAATAAATCAATTCATGGCAGAAATTCCGACTGACATAAAAACCGAACTAGAACAACTTCGACAATCCGAAATAAAATACAAAGCATTAGACGAAACGGTTCTTATGGCAATTTTAACTTCGCGCCAAGCCATCAAACAAGCCAATTGGAAAATGGGTGACGATTTTGGAATAAACATTGGTTCCTCTCGTGGTGCTACACATTTATTTGAAAAATACCACCAAGAATTTTTAGAAACAGGTAAAACCGCAACACTTTCCTCACCAACAACTACCTTGGGAAATATCTCAAGTTGGGTTGCTCATGATTTAAAAAATAACGGTCCCGAAATATCACATTCCATTACTTGTTCCACAGCATTACACGCTATTCTGAATGCTGTTGCTTGGCTAGAATCGGATTTAGCAGATAAGTTCTTAGTTGGCGGAAGCGAATCGCCTTTAACTGCTTTTACTTTTGCCCAAATGAATGCCTTGAAAATATACGCCAAAGAAAACCAAGAATATCCATGCCGAGCATTTGATTTAAACAAAACCAAAAACACTATGGTTTTGGGAGAAGCAGCTGCAATGGCGTGTTTAGAAAAAGGCGAAAAGCAAAACGCATTGGCTTACATCTCCGGAATTGGTTATGCAACTGACGATATAGAACACAATATTTCTATTTCAGACGAAGCAAATTGTTTTCAAAAATCCATGAAAATGGCTTTAAAAAACTACAATCTAACCGATGTTGATGCTATCGTAATGCACTGTCCGGGAACTTTAAAAGGCGACACCTCAGAATATAAAGCCATTCAAAAAGTCTTTGGAAAAAACCTTCCAATGCTGACCACTAACAAATGGAAATTAGGTCACACTTTTGGCGCATCAGGAATATTAAGTTTAGAAATGGCAATCTTAATGATGAAACACAACACCTTCATCAGTGTACCGTTTACCGAAAAACAAGAAGAAAGAAAACAAATAAACAACGTCTTGATAAACGCCGTCGGCTTTGGCGGCAATGCAGTAAGTATTTTGATTTCTAAAAACTAAACTTTCTACTTTAATCTGAAAATCTAATCTTCCAATTCTTTCACTTTTTCATAAACCATCTCGCTTTCCCAACCTTTTCGGAGTAAGTAATCACAAAATTTTTTGCGCTTCTTTAAAGTATTTCTTTCCAGAATTGAATTCCAAGTTCGCTCCGAAATCATTTCAAATGTAGCATGATATTCTTCATTGCTAATTTCTGTTAACCCCAATTTAATGTTAGCCGAAGAAATGTTTCGTGCCGTCAATTCGTTTTTAATTCGTTTCAAACCCCAAAACTTGATGCGATGCTTGCCTCGAGCAAAACTTCGAGCAAAACGTTCCTCATTTAAAAAATCATGCTGAATTAAATGCACCACAATCCTATCCATATCATTTGCCTTAACTCCAAGTTCATACAGCTTTTGCTTCACCTCTTGGTGGCATCTGTCCTGATAAACACAATAGTATTCCAGCTTTTTTTGAACTTCGGCTAACGATGAAAGATTAGACATTTTGGTTTCTTTGGATTCCAAATCTAATAAATTCCTTTTAAAAACTTTTAAACCTATAAACTTTTAAACTTCTAAACTAAAGTTTATCTTTGCACCTTTAATTTGAAACGCAAATAATGAACAAACTATTAATAGTAGGAACTGTAGCTTTTGATGCTATTGAAACACCTTTCGGAAAGACTGATAAAATCCTTGGTGGCGCAGGAACATTCATTGGATTATCTGCTTCCCATTTCAATCTGCAATCAGCAATTGTTTCTGTAGTTGGAGATGATTTCCCTCAAGAATATATTGATTTATTAACCGCAAGAAACATCGATGTTTCAGGTTTAGAAATCGTAAAAGGCGGAAAAACTTTCTTTTGGAGTGGTCGTTATCATAACGATATGAATTCGAGAGATACTTTAGCAACTGAGCTAAATGTATTGGCAGATTTCAACCCAATCGTTCCAGAGAACTTTAAAAATGCCGATGTAGTAATGTTAGGTAACCTTCATCCAATTGTTCAAACTGGTGTTTTAAACCAAATGACACAAAAACCAAAGCTTGTAGTATTGGATACTATGAACTTTTGGATGGATTGTGCATTACCTGAATTATTAGAAGTAATCCAACGTGTTGATGTAATAACCATTAACGACGAAGAAGCGCGCCAACTTTCTGGAGAATATTCATTGGTGAAAGCAGCAGCTAAAATCCAAACGATGGGACCAAAATATGTAGTAATCAAAAAAGGTGAACACGGTGCATTGATTTTCCATAACGAACATATTTTCTTCGCTCCAGCATTACCTTTGGCCGATGTATTCGATCCAACTGGTGCAGGTGATACATTTGCTGGTGGATTTGCAGGTTTCATCACCCAACAAGGTGATATTTCTTTTGAGACAATGAAAACCGCAATTATACAAGGTTCTAACTTAGCTTCTTTCTGTGTAGAGAAATTCGGAACCGAAAGAATGCTGTCACTAACCAAAGAAGAAGTGAACGAGCGTTTGAAACAATTCAAAGCTTTAACACAATTTGAAATAGAATTACAATAACTTTATGCCTCGAAATTTCGGGGCATTTTTGTTTTAAAATATAACATACAAACTACTTACAACAACACAACAACTATGAGCGACGCAATTAAACACGAATGTGGCATTGCACTACTTCGATTAAAGAAACCATTAGAATTTTACAAAGAAAAATATGGTTCGGCTTTCTATGGCATACAAAAAATGTATTTACTCATGGAAAAGCAGCACAACCGTGGTCAAGATGGCGCAGGTTTTGCTTCAATTAAATTCGATGTAGAAGCAGGAGAAAGATACATCAGTCGTGTTCGTTCCAATAAAGCACAACCTATTCAAGATATTTTTGCCCAAATAAACGAACGTATAAACGAAGAACTAACACTACATCCAGAATACAACGACAACGTGCAAATGCAAAAAGACAATATTCCCTATATTGGTGAATTGTTTCTTGGTCACGTTCGTTATGGAACTTTTGGTAAGAACAATATAGAAAGCGTTCATCCTTTTCTGCGTCAAAATAATTGGATGCACAGAAACCTCATCGTAGCTGGAAACTTCAATATGACGAACGTAACGGAACTTTTCAATAGTTTAGTAGAATTAGGACAACATCCAAAAGAAATGGCTGATACCGTTACAGTAATGGAAAAAATTGGACATTTTCTTGACGACGAAGTAACCGATTTATATCAAGAATGTAAAAATAATGGATTGTCAAAAAGAGAAGCTTCACCAGTAATTGCTGAAAAACTCGATATTGCAAAAATTTTAAAACGTGCTTCCAAAGGTTGGGATGGCGGTTATGCTATGGCTGGATTATTAGGTCATGGTGATAGTTTCGTTTTCCGTGATCCAGCAGGAATTCGACCAGCCTATTTTTATGAAGACGACGAAATTGTAGTTGTTGCTTCCGAAAGACCTGTTATTCAGACTACTTTTAATGTTCCTTTTGAAAAAGTACAAGAACTTCAGCCAGGAAATGCATTAATCATTAAGAAAAACGGAACTGTTTCCGAGCAGGAAATCATTACGCCAACCGTTAAAAAAGCTTGTTCGTTTGAACGTATTTATTTTTCTCGCGGAAGCGATGCAGAAATTTATCAAGAACGAAAAGAACTAGGAAAACTAATTCTGCCTGCTGTTCTTGATGCCATCGAAAATGACACCGATAACACTGTTTTCTCTTATATTCCGAACACTGCCGAAACATCTTTCTACGGAATGATTGAAGCAGCCAATGATTTTCTAAACCAAAGAAAGAACAAATTCATTTTAGACAATAGAAAAACATTAACCAAAGAAAAATTAGAAGAAATCCTATCGGTAAAAATTAGAACCGAAAAAATAGCCATCAAAGACGCAAAACTTAGAACGTTTATTACTGATGATGCCAATCGTGATGATTTAGTTGCCCATGTTTATGATGTAACTTACGGCGTAATTCAACCTTCGGATAATTTGGTTATTATTGATGACAGTATTGTTCGCGGAACTACTTTAAAGAAAAGTATTTTAAAGATGATGGACAGATTAAATCCAAAACGCATCGTTGTCGTTTCATCTGCGCCACAAATTCGCTATCCTGATTGTTATGGTATTGATATGTCAACATTAGATGGTTTTGTTGCCTTTCAAGCAGCTATAACGTTGTTGAAAGAAAAGAAAATGACTAACGTGATAGATGAGGTATATAAAAAATGCAAAGCACAAGAAAAAACCAAAGACAGCGAAGTAATTAATTATGTAAAAGAAATTTATGCACCATTTACAGATGTAGAAATTTCAACTAAAATAGCAACTCTTTTACATCCTGAAGAAATAAAAGCGGAAGTGAAAATAATCTATCAAACAGTGGATAATTTGCACATCGCTTGCCCGAAAAATTTAGGCGATTGGTATTTTACTGGCGACTATCCAACACCAGGTGGAAATCGTGTTGTGAACCGTGCTTTTATCAACTTTTATGAAGGCAAAAATGATCGAACGTATTAAATTTTAACATTTTTTGAATTTAAACGATTTTTGATGCAGTTTATCTAAAAGATTTGGAAACAACAATCTACAACCTATATATTTGTTGAACCATAGCATTAGTAGGTTAAGTTTATGGTAGATTTGGGGCAAAAAAGGAGAAAGTAAAATTTCTCCTTTTTTATTTTCTACACCTTCCAAAACTATCAAAATCAGGAATTCTACCTGTTTTTTTATCTCATCCCAATAAATTTTTAACAAAAAATGATGAAATTCAATAAGTTGTTATTAGATTTGCCGTACCATAGTATTTAGTGTAGGTTAAGTTTATGGTAGATTTGGGGCAAACAGGTAGAAGCAATTCTACCTGTTTCATTTTATATAAGTCACAAAAAAAACCGACTGCTTTCACAATCGGTTTCTTCAATTAAAAATTAACTCTTATTTTTCAGTTGCATAGAGTCGAGCAACTTCTGTCCAATTAATTACACTAAAGAACGCTTCAATATAATCCGGACGACGGTTTTGATAGTTTAAATAGTAAGCATGTTCCCAAACATCCATTCCTAAAATTGGGAAACCACCACAAGAAGTATCTGGCATTAATGGATTATCTTGATTTGCTGTTGAACAAACTTCTAATTTTCCGCCTTTGTGAACGCATAGCCAAGCCCAACCTGAACCAAAACGAGTTGCGCCAGCTTTTGCAAACTGTGCTTTAAATTCTTCAAATGATTTGAAATCTCTTTCAATTGCTTCTAATAATTCACCTGTTGGCAATCCACCGCCATTTGGCGACATCACTCTCCAAAATAAATTGTGATTGTAAAAACCACCGCCATTATTTCTAACCGCAGCGTTTTTCATATCCAAATTGATTAAGATGTTTTCAATCGTTAATCCTTCCAAATCAGTTCCAGCAATCGCTGCGTTTAGATTTGTGGTATAAGCATTATGATGTTTTGAATGATGAATTTCCATCGTTCTAGCGTCAATATGTGGTTCTAATGCATCGTATGCATAAGGTAATTGTGGTAATTCAAAGGCCATAATTAGTATTTTTTAAAATTAGTATTCGATTTTCAAATTTAAGAATTATA
>DAOLYL010000014.1:0-1598 GCA_035425765.1 Flavobacterium sp.
ATGCACAACTTAGAACCGATGGTTTAAACGTTGGTTTACCCGAAGGTCAAATGGGGAATTCCGAAGTTGGTCACATGAATCTTGGTGCGGGAAGAATTGTATATCAAGATTTGGCAAAAATCAATTTGGCTGTTGCCAATAAAACAATGTCTCAGGAAAAACCACTGATTGATGCATTTCAATATGCTAAAGACAACAACAAAGCCGTTCATTTTTTAGGATTAGTTTCCGATGGCGGCGTTCATTCGCATACATCTCATTTAAAAGGTTTGATTGATGCTTCGCAAGCTTTTGGACTTGATAAAGTTTACATTCATGCTTTTACTGATGGTCGCGATGTTGATCCAAAATCAGGAAAAGGTTATCTTCAAGATCTAGAAAATTACATTCAAAATACTTCTGCAAAAATTGCCTCGGTTATTGGAAGATATTATGCAATGGATAGAGATAAACGCTGGGAAAGAGTAAAACTAGCGTATGATTTAGTCGTAAACGGAAAAGGAACTTTGGCGATTGATGCTGTTCAAGCGATTGAAGCTAGTTATCAAAACAATGTTACCGACGAATTCATTGAACCAATTGTTATTGTGGATGAAAATCAAAAACCATTGACTACTATTCAAAATGATGATGTGGTGATTTTCTTCAACTTTAGAACTGATAGAGGAAGAGAATTAACCGAAGCGTTGTCGCAAAAAGATTTCCACGAACAGAATATGCATAAATTGAATTTGTACTACGTTACGATGACCAATTATGACGATACGTTTCAAAATGTTCACGTGATTTATGACAAAGACAACATTACAGAAACACTTGGTGAAGTTTTGGAAAAAGCGGGCAAAAAACAAATTAGAATTGCGGAAACCGAAAAATATCCACACGTAACGTTTTTCTTTTCTGGCGGAAGAGAAGTTCCATTTGAAGGTGAAACACGCATTTTGAGAAATTCTCCAAAGGTTGCTACCTATGATTTACAACCCGAAATGAGTGCGTTTGAATTAAAAGATGCTTTGGTTCCTGAATTGCAAAAAGGCGAAGTAGATTTTGTTTGTTTGAATTTTGCCAATGGTGATATGGTTGGTCACACGGGAATTATGGAAGCTGCCATCAAAGCCTGTGAAGCGGTTGATGTTTGCGTAAAAGAAGTTGTAGAAACGGCTTTGGCAAATAATTACACAACCATTATCATTGCCGATCACGGAAATTGCGAAACGATGATTAATCCTGATGGAAGTCCGAATACAGCACACACAACCAATCCAGTGCCGATAATTATGGTTGATAAGGAGCAAATTGCAATAAAAGATGGTGTTCTTGGCGATATTGCTCCAACGATTTTAGAATTAATGGGAATTGAAAAACCAGCAGTTATGACTGGAAAATCGTTGTTGTAACATTTGATTTATACTTTCTAATAAAAGTAAGCGTTGTTAAAGTTTTAAGCTTTGACAACGCTTTTTTATTTAATTAGTTTCCTTCAGATGAGAACTAGTTTAGCTCAGAAGAGAACTTGTTTCCTTCGGAAGAGAACTGGTTTCCTTCAGAAGAGAACTTGTTTCCTTCGGAAGAGAACTGGTTTAGTTCCGAAGAGAACT
>DAOLYL010000014.1:1698-25193 GCA_035425765.1 Flavobacterium sp.
TCAGAAGAGAACTTGTTTCCTTCGGAAGAGAACTGGTTTAGTTCCGAAGAGAACTGGTTTAGCTCCGAAGAGAACTTGTTTAGTTCAGAAGAGAACTGGTTTAGCTCCGAAGAGAACTGGTTTTGCTCAGAAGAGAATTAGTTTAGCTCGGAAGAGAACTGGTTTAGTTCAGAAGAGAACTTAATGTTTGTTGGTATCAAATATTAAGCTTTGACAACGCTTTTTAACACAAAAGACATAACCTTTTTAGCCCCGATAGAAATGAAAATCTCGTCCCAAAGGACGAGATTGTAATGGATAGCGGGAAAAACGTTGACAAAAACTACCAAGCGGTTCGCTCCTATTTATTAATCAAGTCAAAATAACTTTTTTCAATACTTTCTTGATGATTTGGATGGGCAATTTTGACTAATTCTGCCATTCGTTGTTTCAAGGTTTTACCATATAAATCGGCAATTCCGTTTTCGGTAATGATGTATTGCGCATGGGAACGAGTCGTGACAACTCCTGCGCCTTGTTTCAAGAATGGAACGATGCGACTTTCACCTTTTTTAGTGATTGACGGTAAGGCGATGATGGCTTTTCCGCCTGGACTTAACGACGCACCGCGAATAAAATCCATTTGTCCGCCAACGCCAGAATACATTTTGGCACCAATGGAATCGGCACAAACTTGACCAGTTAAATCGACTTCGATAGCCGAATTTATAGCAACCATTTTTGGGTTTTTACGAATTCGGGCTGTGTCGTTAACCATCGATGATTCTTTCATTTCGATGAACGGATTATCGTTTACAAAATCATACAATCGCTTGGAACCAATTAAAAACGTTGCCAAAGCTCGACCGCGAAGCGTTCCTTTATAATTACAATTGATAACGTCACTTTCTATCAAATCAATGACGCCATCGGAAAACATTTCGGTATGTAATCCTAAATCTTTATGGTTTTTCAACTTGCTCAACGCTGCGTTTGGAATAGAACCAATTCCCATTTGAAGTGTGCTTTTGTCTTCAATTAACGAAGCAACATATTCGCCAATTTTTTCTTCTTCTTTTGAAAAAGCTGCAACCGGATGTTCATGAATTGGCAGATTAACTTCAACTAAATAATTGATTTCGGAAACGTGCAGAATTCCGTCACCAAAGGTTCGTGGCATTTGTGGATTGACTTGTGCAATAACGATTTTGGCATTTTCAATAGCGGCAACGGTTGCTTCAACAGAAACGCCAAGCGAACAATATCCGTGACTATCTGGCGGCGAAACATGAATGAACGCAACGTCAATTGGCAACACATTTTTTCGGAAAAGATTGGGCAATTCACTCAAAAAAACTGGTGTATAAGAACCATTTCCGGCAGTTAACGTGTGTCGAACATTGGCACCGATAAAAAAAGAATTGACGTGAAAACTTTCGGCTAATTCAGGATTTGCATAAGGTGCATCGCCTTCGGTATGAAGATGACAAACCTCAACATTGCGCAACTCGGCTGCTCTATTAGCAAGCGCTTTGGTTAAAACGGTAGGTGTTGCTGCAGCTGCTTGAACGTAAACTCTATCATTAGACTTTACCACTTTTACAGCTTCATCAGCGGTAACATATTTGCTCATATTTTTATTTTTTGTAAAATTATTGAGATTATCATTTTAAAAATATGACAATTCTCATAGAAATTGAAAAAAACAAATTATAAATAAAAGTTAAAATCTCAAAGTTGATAGTATTACTATTATTTTTGCATAAAATTATATTAAATGAATAGTGTTTTGTCAAATATCGCAATAACTGTAAACCCAAAGTTATTTGTCAAAAACCCTGAAACATCCGATTTGGGAAAAAAAATCATAAGTCAAAGTATCATTTTGATTAATGAAATTGGCTTTGAAGATTTTACTTTTAAAAAACTGGGCGAAAAAATCGGTTCTAACGAAAGTTCTATTTATCGTTATTTTGAAAGTAAACACAAATTATTACTATATTTATGTTCTTGGTATTGGGGTTGGATGGAATACCGAATGCTTTTTTCAATCACAAATATTACTGATCCTATGGAAAAGTTAAAAAGAGCAATCACTATAGTTACCGAAAAAATTGATGATGATAGCCAAACACAGCATATTAACGAATCTATTTTGAACCAAATTATCATTGCAGAATTCACCAAAACACTTTTAACAAAAGAGGTTGATGAAGAAAACAAAGAAGGTTTCTTTTTAGTATATAAAAGTGTAATTAATAGATTGATAACCATTATAGAAGAAGTAAATCCTTCGTATACTTATGCTAAAAGTTTAGCTTCCTCAATTGTTGAAGGTTCGTTGCATCAACATTTTTTAAAAGACCATTTAAAAACGATAACCAATTGCAACGAAAATAATTCTCCAACTGATTTTTACATTGATCTTGCCTACAAAACATTAAAGAAATGAAGACGAAATTAACTGCCTTACAAAGAACAATCAATCTATTAAAACTGGATAAAAAAGACATTATTCAAGTTATTTTCTATGCCATTTTTGCTGGATTAGTTAGTTTATCATTGCCATTAGGAATTCAAGCTATTATTAATTTAATCCAATCAGGACGCGTTAGTATTTCGTGGATTGTATTAGTTTTCATAGTAATTATTGGTGTTGCTTTAGCCGGAATATTATCGTTAATGCAACTTCGAATAACTGAAAATCTACAACAAAAGATATTTATTCGTTCCTCTTTTGAATTTGGTGTTAGACTACCCAAAATAAAACCAGAAGAATTATACAACGAATATCCGCCAGAATTAGCCAATCGTTTTTTTGACACTTTAACTATTCAAAAAGGAATTTCTAAATTGTTAATTGATTTTTCAACAGCTATACTTCAAATTCTTTTCGGAATTATATTGCTATCATTTTATCATTCCTTTTTTATATTATTTGGAGTTTTCTTGATCCTACTTTTATATATAATTTTTAAATTCTCGTTTAACTCAGGATTATCAAGTAGTTTAAAAGAATCTAAATACAAATACAAAGTGGTAAGTTGGCTACAAGAAATAGCACGAAACAACTTTAGTTTTAAAAAAGCAACCAACTTTGACTTTGCTTTAAGCAAAAACGATCATTTGGTTTCAGAATACATAAATTACAGGGAAAAACACTTTAATGTAATTAAAAGACAATTCACACAGCTTATCATTTTCAAAATCATAATTACTGCAGGATTACTTTTTATAGGTGGTTATTTGGTTTTAAATCAAAAAATGAATATTGGTCAATTCGTAGCAGCCGAAATTATTATTTTATTGGTTATCAATTCCGTAGAAAAAATAATTATTGGTTTAGAAACATTATATGATGTGTTGACTGCAGTTGAAAAAATTGGTCAAATTACCGATTTAGAAATTGAAGAGTCGTCAACATCGAATGCCGATTTTTGTTACACCAATATTTAATTGGTAACAGAAAATATGAGTTATAAATTCCCTGATTCTACTGATTTTGTTTTAGAAAAAATAAATTTAACGATAGAACAATCCGAAAAAATATACCTTGATGGAATAAATGGTTCTGGAAAAACAACTCTTATTCGAATACTTTCGGGATTATTACAACCATCGAGCGGTTCGTTTTATATCAATGACGATACGTATAGAAAGATTGACCTTAATCATTTCCGTTCCCAAATTAGCACCATTATGAATGGCGAAACACCATTTGAAGGAACAATTCGAGAAAACATCACTTTCAATAATCCGTTGATAACTCAAGAAGACATAAAATGGGCAATTGATAGTGTAAAATTAGGCGATTTTATAAAATCGTTACCCAAAGGACTTGATACAAAAATTTCTCCCGAAGGAAAACAACTTTCTTCATCAAATGGACAAAAAATGTTAATAGCTAGAAGCATTATCAGTAAACCAAAAATACTTTTCTATGAAGATGTTCTGGACAAAATGGATGCCGAAGCTGCAAATGAAATCATCGATTTTATCACTTCCGATAAAAACAAATGGACATTATTAGTAACTTCTAAAAATGACAATTGGAAAGCAAAATGCAATCGAGTTCTCAACATGAGTGAAGGAAAAATCATCAACGATACTAAAAATTAATCACTATGCTTAACATTTCAAATAACAACAAAATCACTGAAAATATTGAAAAGTATAGCACTTATAAAAACCTAAGTGAACGACCTCATTATAAAATTTTAAACAAAATTATTATTAGAGTTTCGCTGCTTTCACTAGTAATTTTGTTTTTACCATGGACACAAAATATCTCTGGAACTGGTGCTGTTACGACTTTAAAACCCGATCAACGTCCACAAACCATTCATTCTGCCATTGCTGGAAGAATTGAAAAATGGTATGTAAAAGAAGGCGATTTTGTTCAAAAAGGCGATACTATTCTTTTCATTTCTGAAACCAAAGAAGATTATCTTGATCCAAATTTAGTTGAAAACACTGAAAGCCAACTCAAAGCAAAAGAAATGGCGCAACAATCCTATGGTGGAAAAGTAAGTTCACTATCATCCCAAATTCAAGCAATAGAAAATGAGCGTGTTTTAAAAATTCAACAAGCCAAAAACAAAGTTCGACAATCCATCCTAAAAGTAAAAAGCGACAGCATGGATTTGGTGGCTGTGAAAACACAAATCAAAATTGCCACAACTCAGTTTAATCGTTCTGTAAATCTGAATAAAGAAGGTTTAAAACCAATGACAGATGTCGAAGAAAAACGATTAAAGCTTCAAGAAATGGAAGCGAAAATCATCACTCAAGAAAATAAATTAATCACCAGCGAAAACGAATTAATTAATGCCAAAGTTGAAATCAATAGAATCATTGCAGAATACAATGATAAATTATCGAAAACCAAAAGTGACCAGTTCACCGCTTTGAGCAGCCAGTTTGACACCGAAGCACAAGTAAATAAATTAAAAAATCAGTACAACAATTACAAAATCCGAAATGGAATGTACTACATAAAAGCACCACAAAGCGGCTATGTAAACCGAGCATTACAATCGGGAATTGGAGAAACCATCAAAGAAGGCACACAAATCGTAAGCATTATGCCTTCAAAATACGACATTGCAGTAGAAACTTACGTCAGTCCAACCGATTTACCATTAATCCACAAAGGCGAAAAAGTTAGAGTTTGGTTTGACGGTTGGCCAACAATTGTATTTTCTGGTTGGCCAAATATGTCGTATGGAACTTTTGGTGGAAAAATTGTAGCCGTTGAAAATTTCATAAGCATAAATGGAAAATTTAGAGTACTCATTGCACCTGATGAAAGTGAAGAAGCGTGGCCAAAACAAATCAGCATTGGTTCTGGCGCACAAACCTTAGCACTATTGGACAACGTTCCTATTTGGTTCGAAATTTGGCGAACCTTAAACGGATTTCCACCAAATTATTATCAACCGAAAGGCGCAACAACAACAGAGAAAAAATAATTTTTTTAGAAACGATCGAATGCGCATTTTTTGCAATCCATGTTCCTGCTCTCGTCAGTCGCTTTAACTTATTTGATCAATAAGTTAAGAGCTCCAACAATGATGAGATCAGGGTTAAACACAATCTAAAGGCAACAAAATATGAATTTAAAATCACTCATACTCTTACTATTCTCTACTTGGGTTGTTGCACAAGAAAACAACCTTCAGGAACTCACCTTCAATGAATATTTAGGTTACGTAAAAAAATACCATCCGTTAGTAAAAAGTGCAGGTTTAGAAATCAACCAAGCACAAGCTAATTTGATGATGGCACGCGGAGGATTTGATCCAAAAATTGAAGTTGATTTCGAACAAAAAAAATTCAAAGACAGCGAATATTATTCCATTTTGAATAGCAGTTTTAAAATCCCAACTTGGTATGGAATAGAAGTAAAAGCAGGATTTGACAACAACGAAGGCATTTATCTAAATCCAGAAAACACCGTTCCAAACCAAGGATTAACATCTTTCGGAATTTCGGTTCCAATAGGACAAGGTTTATTCATCAATCAACGAATGTCCGATTTGAGAAAAGCCAAAATACAATTAAACCTTAGTCAAGCCGAAAGAAATTTAATGGCAGTTGCTGTTCTTTATGATGCTTCGGTTGCTTATTTTAATTGGAAAAGAAGTTTCAACGAAGTGACACTGTATCAAAACTATTTAAAAAATGCCGAAATACGCTTCAAAGGTGTAACACAACTCATTGAACAAGGCGACAAACCTGCTATTGATAGTGTCGAAGCTGGAATAATTGTTAGAAATCGCGAATTGAGTTTAGAAGAAGCCAAACTAAAACTAACCAAAAACAAATTAGAATTGGCTAATTTTCTTTGGCTGGAAAATAATGTTCCGTTGGAATTACAAGACAACATCATACCCGAAGAAAAGCTCGAATTAACCATTAGAGAAACACTTCGAACAAACGAATTGATGATGACACCTTCGTTGGAAAACCATCCAAAAATCAATGCTTTGGAAAACAAAATACAGATGCTCGATGTAGAAAGAAAATTAAAAGCCAACATGCTTTTGCCCAAAATTGACTTAGGCTATTCCTATCTTTCCGAACCAAGCTATATTGACAATTATCGTTTTCAAGATTACAAAGTTGGTGTTAATTTTGCGTTTCCAATTTTTCTTCGAAAAGAACGAGGAAGTTTAAAATTAGCTAAATTAAAACTGCAAAATGCGCAATTCGATTTGGATTTGGAACGCGTTCAATTGAAAAATAAAATCAACGCTCAACAAGCCGAAATCACTTCGTTAGAAAAACAAAAAGGCTACATCGACCAATTGGTGACTGATTATACCACAATGCTCAACTCCGAAGAAAGACTTTTTTCATTTGGCGAAAGCTCAATTTTTTTGATTAATAGCCGCGAAAATAATTTGGTTTCCGCACAATTGTCTCAGCTTTCCATCGAAAATAAATTTTTTGAATCCAATGCTTCGTTGTTCAAAATCATGGCAAATCCGGAATAATGATTAAAAATAACTACTTTTGCACACTGAAAAATTAGAAAAATGATTATTCCAAAAACCTCAGAAGAGATTGAATTGATGCGCCAAAGTGCTTTAATGGTTTCTAAAACCTTAGGCATGATTGCTACCGAAATAAAAGAAGGTGTTACTACTTTAGAACTTGATAAAAAAGCCGAACAATTCATTAGAGATAACGGTGGAATTCCAGGATTTCTTGGACTTTATGGTTGCCCATCTACACTTTTAACGAGCGTTAATGAGCAAGTTGTTCACGGTTTACCAACCAATCGTCCAATTGAAGATGGCGATGTTGTTTCGGTAGATTGTGGTGTTTTGATGAATGAATTTTATGGCGATCACGCTTATACTTTTGAAATTGGAAATGTTGCTCCAGAAACCAAAAAGTTATTGCAAGTAACCAAAGAAAGTCTGTATATTGGAATTCGTGAATTTAAAGCTGGAAACCGTGTAGAAGATGTTGGAAATGCTATTCAAAAATATACCGAAAGTTTTGGTTATGGTGTTGTTCGTGAATTAGTTGGACATGGTTTAGGAAAAAAAATGCACGAAGGTCCAGAAATGCCAAATTACGGAAAACGTGGTCGCGGAAAGCTATTCGTTGAAGGTTTAGTTGTTGCCATCGAACCAATGATTAATATGGGAACCAAAAACATCAAAACCCTAAAAGATAATTGGACAATTGTTACTGCCGACAAAAAACCAAGTGCGCATTTTGAACATAATGTAGCTTTAGTCAATGGGAAACCAGAATTACTTTCTACATTTCAATATATTTATGATGTTTTGGGAATTGTAAGCAATGAAGAAGATGAATTCCGTCAAAAACCATTAGTTTTATAATCTATTACACAGAGTTTCTCAGAGAAAACACAGAGATTCACAAAGAAAATGGAAATAAATGAACTAACATACAAGGTCATTGGTTTAGCGATAGAAGTTCACAAAGAACTTGGTCCTGGATTACTAGAATCCGCTTATCAAGAATGTCTTTTTTATGAATTAAAAAATGCTGGGTTAAAAGTAGAAAAAGAAAAAGCATTACCCATAATATACAAAGACATAAAACTTGACCATGGATACCGAATCGATTTACTGATTGAAAACACGTTGGTCATAGAAATTAAAACTGTTGAAAATTTCACAGACGTTCATTTTGCTCAAATACTAACCTATTTAAAACTAGGAAATTACCCAATTAGTTTGCTAATGAATTTCCATAGTAAAATTTTAAAAAACAATATTAAAAGATTTATAAACAGCAATTAAAATCTTTGCGAAACTCTGTGTTTTCTCTGAGAAACTCCGTGAAATAACTATGAAAAAAGCATTCAAATTTATATTAAATACTATTCCTCGTCCGATATTAATCCGATTGAGTATTGTGGTTCGTCCGATATTGGCATTTTTGTTAAAAGGAAATCGTTTTACTGATCCAATTGATGGAAAAAGTTTCCGAATGTTTTTGCCTTATGGCTATGGAACACAACGAAACAATGTATTATCACCAAGTACACTTTCGCTAGAAAGACATCGTTTATTATGGTTATATCTTCAAAATGAAACTGATTTTTTTACTTCAAAAGAAAAGAAAAAGGTTTTACATTTTGCTCCTGAACAAGAGTTTTACAAAAGGTTCAAAAAGCAAACTAATATTGAGTACACAACAACTGATTTACTTTCGCCGTTGGCAGATGTAAAAGCAGATATTTGCAATTTGCCTTTTGAAGACAATACTTATGATATTATTTTTTGCAATCACGTTTTGGAACACATTCCAGATGATACCAAAGCGATGCAAGAATTATATCGTGTTTTAAAACCTGGTGGAATGGGGATTTTTCAAATTCCGCAAGATTTATCAAGAGCAACTACTTTTTCAGATGATACGATTGTTGACCAAAAAGAACGCGCTAAAATCTTCGGACAATACGATCACGTTCGCGTTTATGGACGAGATTATTTTGACAAACTTAGAAGTATTGGTTTTAAAGTTGTTGAAGAAGATTATACCCATAAAATTTCGGCTGATTTAGTAGAAAAATACTGTTTGGCCAAAGGAGAAATAATTCCTATTTGTTTTAAATAAAAAGCATAAAAAAACCACGTCAAGTTAAACAAGACGTGGTTTTTACTTTAAACTAACCTATTTACTTTGCCTCTGGCATTAAAATTCCAATTACTTTATCTTTCGATAAATATTTAGCTGCTACATCTTGAATATCTTTAGCTGTAACTTCTTTCACTTTATCCGAAGCCGTTAAAATTTCTTCTGGACTTGAACCATTTGTAAATGAACGAGTGAAGTTGGTCATCCAATAGCGATTTTCTTTGATTTTCTTTTTGTAATCCAAAGCTTCTGCTTCTTTATACTTGTTTACATCTTTTTCATCTGGACCGTTTTTGATAATTTTATCTAATTCAGCCAAAGCAGAAGCCGTTAATTTCTCAGCATTTTCTGGTCCACAAGGGAAACTAATGTTGAAATTATAAGAACCATAAGGAACTTTTGCCATACTTCCACGAGCATTTACTCCATAAACACCGCTTTCGTTTTCTCTTAATTCTTCTACCAATTTGATAGTCAAAACTTCTCCAAGTGCTGTCATGGCAACAGCTTCTTTTGCTGAATAAGGTGCATCACCATAGAACATAATGGTTACATTACTTTTTGGATCTTTTCCTTTATTCACTACTTTTTTGATATCACCTTTTAAGAATCTGTATCCTAAATCTTTCGCCGTTTCTTTTGTTCCGTTTGATGGTAATGAAGCGATATATTTTTTGGCAAATTCTTCCATTTTTGCATCATCAACATTTCCTACGAAGAAAAATTCAAAATCACCAGCACTAGAAAAACGTTCTTTAAATTTATTGTAAGCTAATTTATAATCTGTTTCATTCCATTTTTCAGCTGTTGGCACTATTCCGTTCCATCTAGGATTTTCTTTATTCAAATAAGTATAAAACTCTTGTTGGAAATAGAAATTAGGTTGTGAAATCATGTTCTCGAAAAAATTAGATTGCTTTTGCTTGTAACCTTCAAAAGCATCTGCATCAAAATTTAAATCGGTAAAATAGGCATGAATCATTTGGAAAGCATATTCTAAATCTTTTGGAGTTGTGCTTCCTCTGAAACCTTCAGTAGTATTGCTTATATAAGGATAAACTGAAGCAATTTTTCCTGCCATAAATTTATCAATATCATTTTGTTTTAATCCAGAAAAACCTGCTTCTGTCAAACCACCGTTAGCAAACTGCGTTTTCTTCATTTCCTCATTAGAATACAAATTTGAACCTCCAAAACTGATGGCTTCTAACATGATTTCGTCATTTTTGAAATCGGTTTTCTTGTACGTTACTTTTGCTCCGTTAGATAAAGTTAATGTTGTTGAGCCAATTTTATCGTTGGTTTCTTTTTTAGCAACGCTTCCTTCTTTTACAGTATTTCTAATCAAACTCGAAGCTACTGCTTTATCTTCATACGGTTTTAAATCGTTTGTATTAACTTTTAAAGCTTCTAAAACTTCGGCTTCAGTTACTTTTTTCAAACCTTCTTTTTCTGGCGATGTGATTACAATTACTCTGTTGTCATCTTTAATAAAATCTTTTATCAAACCATTAACTTGCGTTAAATTAATTGTTGGCAAGATTTTTTGGATAGTTGCATATTCCCATTCAATTCCGGACATTGGCATTCCTTCCAAGAAATTAGACTGACATTCCCAAACAAAATTTTCCGATTCTGTTTTGTCTTTATCTTTAAATTGACTTTCAACTCTAGATAAAATTTCATTTTTAGCTCTTTCAAATTCACCAGCTGTAAATCCAAATTTTTTCACTCTTTCGTTTTCAGATACTAGGACTTTCAACGCTTCAATTTGTTTTTTCTCATCAATCATTGCAAACGACTGAAATCCTTCTTTTTCTCTTGCAAAAGTTCCACCGTGATAGGTATAACCATAAGTGAATGGTGGCGTTGGAGAATTCGTTAATTCGTTTAAACGGTTGTTCAACATCGTTGAAAATAAACCTTCAGCCAATCTGTTTTTATAATCGCCAATTGTTTTTATTTTTTTTGGCACACCATAATCTTTATAAAGCAATTGAATTTGAGTTTGTGCAGCTTCTTTATCACTTTCTATAGAAACAAAAGTTTCTTTGTGATTTGGAACTTCAAATGTTTTTCTTGGTTTTTCATTCTTCGGATTTTGATATTTTTCGAAATGGTCTTTGATTTTTTTCTCCATTTCAGCTACATCAATATCGCCAACAACAATTACGCTCATTAAATTTGGTCGATACCAATCTTTGTAAAAACTTGTTACTTTATCATAGGTAAAGTTTTCAAGGATTTCTTTTTTACCAATTGGAAGACGATTAGCATATTGCGAATTGTACATCATTTTTGGAATATATTTATCTTGCATTCTTTTGCTTGCGCCAAGTCCAAGACGATATTCTTCTAAAACAACTCCTCTTTCTTTGTCGATTTCTTCTGGAGTTAAATCAGCATTAAATGCCCAATCTTCAATAATTTGAAACCCTTTCTCAACTTTTTCAGGACTATCCGAAGGAATTGGAAGGAAATAAACGGTTTCGTCAAAACTGGTGTAAGCATTCAAATGTTGACCAAATTTTACACCAATACTTTGTAAATAATCTACCAATTGATTTTTTGGAAATCTTTTGGTTCCGTTGAAACACATGTGTTCCATGAAATGCGCTAAACCTTGCTGATCATCATTTTCTAAAATGGAACCTGCGTTGATAATCAATCGTAAATCGACTTTGTTTTCAGGTTTTGCATTTTTCTTGATGTAGTAGGTTAAACCATTTTTTAATTTTCCTTTTTTGACACTTGCGTCAAACGGAATGACATCGGTTTCCTTTAATTGCTGAGCAAACAACGTTGTTGAAGCAAAAAGAAAAAGAAAAAGAGATTTGAAATTTTTCTTCATAAAATTATAAATTAGTTAAGTTGTAAAATATTATAACGGATAAATAGTACATTTATTGCAAGTGTAAGAAAATATTTTTTTGTTCGTTTTTATTTAACTGAATTTTAGCAATCAAAATACAACAATACATAACGGCATAATTTGTGTAGCAAAAATTAGTATATTTACAAATAGAAATTTAAAACCTATGGTCAAGAAGCATATTTTATTACTTATTTCAATTTTATTTTCTGGAAATCTTTTTGCACAAATCGAGAAAGAAATTGCGCCACCATACAATATTAAAACCATCACTTTTGTTCAAAATGAGCAAAACATGATTCCTATTTTTCGACTTGGAGATAGTTTTCAATTTCAATTTGATGACTTATTTGGAACAGAAGCCAATTATTTTTACACCATTACCCATTGTGATTATGACTGGAAACCATCACAACTATCAAAAAATGAATATCTTAATGGATTTGACGATCAACGAATTCAAGATTATTCCAATTCATTAACAACCCTTCAACTTTATTCTCATTATCGGTTAACTTTTCCAAATCGATTCACACAATTTAGAGTTAGTGGAAATTATGTTATCAAAATTTTAAATGAAGACAAAGAAGTTGTTTTTTCAAGAAAATTTATTTTGTTTGAAGACTTAGTTACGGTTCCAATGCAAGTAAAAAGACCAAGAAATTTATCTGTAATAAATCAAAAACACAATATTGAATTTAGTATTAAATCAGCAACAATTAATTTTCAAAGTCCTTTGCAGAACGTAAAAGTGATGCTTTTGCAAAATGGTAAATTTGACAATGCTATTACCAATATAAAACCTCAATTTACTATTGGCAATGATTTGATTTATAAATATGATGCTGAAACTCAATTTTGGGCTGGGAATGAATTTCTTTTCTTTGAAAACAAAGACATTCGAGCCGCCAATAACAACATTGCTGGAATAGACACTAATGGCGGAATTTACAATTCACATTTATACACGAGTCAAGCAAGAGCAAACGTACCTTACACCTATTTTCCTGATATTAATGGAAATTTTATAATAAAAAACATCAATGCGGAACGAAACGAAATTGAAGCTGATTATGCATGGGTTTTCTTCACGCTTTCAGCTCCAAATTATTTTGGAAAAAAATCAATTTTCGTTAATGGAATGTTCAACAATTATGCAATGACCGACGAAACCAAAATGGATTATAATGCAGAAAAAGGCATTTATGAAAAAGCATTAATGATAAAACAAGGTTTCACCAATTTTCAATATGTAATTTCTGATTCATCGGGAAAAATTGATGAAGAAAATGCTATTGATGGTAACTTTCATCAAACAGAAAATAATTATTTTGGATTAGTTTACTACAAAGAAAACAATCAACGATACGACAGAGTTATCGGAAAAGGAATTGCCAGTTCAATTGACGCAACGTATTAAAAATTAACGTTAAAATAGCATTGAGAATTGTATTTTTTGTAAATTTGACATCGTTATTCTATTTTCTATATGGTTACTCAAATAACACGAGGCATAAAAATTTCAGTCACTACTAGTTTTGAAGGTACATACTTCAAGAACTACAAGATTCATTTTGCCTTTAGTTATGAGATTACTATTGAAAATCACAGCAAAGATTCTGTACAATTAGTAACACGTCATTGGGAAATTTTCGACGCACTAAACAACCTTGAAGTTGTTGATGGCGAAGGTGTAATTGGCAAAAAACCGGTATTAAAACCAGGCGAATCTCATACTTATAATTCGGGTTGTTTACTATCGTCGCCATTTGGCGCAATGCGAGGTCATTTTAATATGGTTAACTTCACTTCTACTAAAAATTTTAAAGTTATTGTGCCAACGTTTAAGTTGAGCGCAGCATTTGCATTGAATTAATTTCTTCTTGCTAATTATTCAAAAAAACCTTTGTACTTTTGTTTAAAATTAAACAATTCTCATTTTTTGAGCAGTCTAATTATATAAAAGTTTAATAATCTTAAAATCTATATCATGTTAAAAGGATTTTTTCACGTGCCAAAAGCAGTAAACGAACCCGTAAAATCATACGCTCCAAATTCGCCCGAAAAAGCAAAAGTTTTGGAAGCTTATAAAAAAATGTGGAACGAAACTATTGATGTTCCAAGTTATATTGGAAGTGAAGAAATTCGAACCGGAAATACTAGAAATATGACTGCGCCACATGACCATCAACATGTTGTTGGAACCTATCATTTGGTTGAAAAAAGTCACGTAGAAAAAGCAATTGCCAACTGTTTAGAAAACAGAACAAAATGGGCAAACATGGCTTGGGAACAACGCGCTGCCATTTTCTTAAAAGCTGCTGAATTAATCGCTGGACCATATCGTGCTAGAATTAATGCAGCAACAATGATTGCACAATCAAAAACTATTTTTCAAGCAGAAATTGATGCTTCTTGTGAATTAATCGATTTTTTGAGATACAACGTTGAATTCATGACGCAAATTTATAACGACCAACCAACGTCAGTTTCTGATGTTTGGAATCGTGTTGAATATCGTCCACTTGAAGGTTTTGTGTATGCTGTAACGCCTTTTAATTTTACTGCTATTGCGGCTAATTTACCAGCAAGTGCAGCCATGATGGGAAATGTAGTTTTATGGAAACCAAGTGACAGTCAAGTATTTTCGGCAAAAATAATTATTGATGTTTTTAAAGAAGCTGGTTTACCTGATGGAGTAATAAATGTTGTTTTTGGAGATGCCGCAATGATTTCTGACACTGCGTTTGCAAGTCCAGATTTTGCAGGAATTCATTATACAGGTTCTACGTTTATTTTTAAAGAAATTTGGAAAAAAATTGGAAACAACATTCACACCTATAAAACTTATCCAAGAATAGTTGGTGAAACAGGCGGAAAAGATTTTATTCTTGCACATCCATCAGCAAATGTAAAACAAGTAGTTACAGGAATTGTTCGCGGTGCTTTCGAATTCCAAGGACAAAAATGTTCGGCTGCTTCTAGAGCTTATATTCCGCAAAGTTTATGGAATGATGTAAAATCAAAACTTATTTCTGATATAAAATCATTGAAAATGGGTTCGCCAGAAGATTTTGGAAATTTCATTACTGCAGTAATTCATGAAGCATCTTTTGACAAGTTAGCTAGTTACATTGACCAAGCAAAAAAAGATGCTGATGCCGAGATTATTGCTGGTGGAAATTATGATAAATCAAAAGGATATTTTATCGAACCAACCGTTATTGTTACAACAAATCCAAAATATGCAACAATGGAAACAGAACTTTTTGGTCCTGTAATTACCATTTATGTATATGAAGATTCAAAATGGCACGAAACACTACAATTAGTTGACGGAACATCTGAATATGCTTTGACTGGTGCAGTTTTCAGCCAAGATAGATATGCCATTGAAGAAGCGACAGTTGCTTTACAAAACTGCGCTGGAAATTTCTATATCAATGACAAACCAACTGGAGCAGTTGTTGGAATGCAACCTTTTGGTGGCGCAAGAGCATCAGGAACAAATGATAAAGCAGGTTCGATGCAGAATTTATTGCGTTGGGTTTCACCAAGAACAATCAAAGAAACATTTGTTACGCCAGAAGATTATCGTTATCCATTTTTAGGAGAATAAATCAAAGTACGAAGTAAATAATATTCGATTTTTAAAAAGTTCATGCAGAAATGTTTGGACTTTTTTTATTACATTGATTATGAATTTTTTGTATATTCGAACATCAAAATAACAACCTATGAAGACTAAAATTACGCTACTTATATTTGGCTTTTATTCTCTACTTACTTTTGGACAAGACAAATCGTATGATTTATTGAAAAACAAATCGGAAACCAAAATCATTTATGACAAAGTTTTTGGAATTTCAAATGCAACCGAATTAAAAAAAGAAGACATAACTTCAACTTATTTTTTTCAAGTTTATCATGAAATGCAACGCGCTGATTTTTTAAATCGTTTACCAAAATTAGAAACTTTAAAAGAAGCGGCAAATTTAGGTTTTGCTCAAAATCAAGTTCCATTGAGTATTTTAATTACTGATTTTGATAAGATTAGTAAAAAAAGCATCAATAATGGTGATTTGGTTTTGAATGCTGACCAACAATTTGAACCTAAACAAAATATACAGACAATTTTTGACACACATTCCGTAAATTTAATGTCAGCATTGGTTTCAAAATCAAATAGTAAAGTTGTAAATTTTATTCTGAAAGACGAATTGATTTTTAATACTACATCGAGAAAAATTCAAAACATCGCTCTACAATATAATGGTGAAAGTGATTGGAAAACAATACAAAATAATGTCCAGTTTCAAATTAATTTTAATCAAATTGGAAAACAAACAGTTTCGTGTAAAATTCAATTTACTGATGGAAAATCAATAACTCAATCATTTGATATTGAAATATTTGACAAAAATAAATCAGCAGTAAATAGAAATAGCTCAACTGCATTTTCTCCAAATGTTGTATCTGAAATTACGGCAACTATAGCTTATCAAGGTTATGAGGAAAGCCAAAGTTATTTAGGTCAAGGCGAATATGAAATTTTCCCTGATACAGTCGATGGAATTTTAGACAAACCTATCTTCTTAGTTGATGGTTTTGATCCAGGTGACACTCGAGATATTGCAACTCTTTATTCGTCTTTAAATTATGGCCCAAGCCAAAATCTTGCCGATTATTTAAGAACAGAAGGTTATGATATTGTGCTTTTGAATTTTCCAACTTATACTAGAACAAATACCACAACAGTTGTTGATGGTGGCGTTGATTTTATCCAAAGAAATGCATTTATTTTAGTCGAGTTAATAAATCAAATTAATGCTCAAAAAGTTGGCAATCAACAAAACGTCGTTATTGGACCAAGTATGGGCGGATTAATTTCTAGATATGCTTTGCGCTATATGGAAATGAACAGTTTAAATCATGAAACGCGTTTATATATTTCTTTTGATTCACCTCATTTGGGTGCAAATGTTCCAATTGGTTTTCAACATTTATTTAATTACATGGCTTATGGTCCAATAGGAGTTGCGGCGGTTCAACCTATTGTTGATGGTTTGATAAAAAGTCCGGCAGCTAGACAAATGCTGATTGATCATTTCGAAGGACATCTTCAAACAGATAGTGCTTTTGAATTTAACACCGCTTCAGCTTCATTAGTTCCAACTGGCGCACCAAATTTTAGAACCGCTTTTCAAAACGAATTAAACACAATGGGTTTTCCAACAACAGTGAGAAATGTTGCTATTTCAAATGGAGCAAGCAATGGAACTATGAATTATTCTCCTGATTTTGAAGTGATGGATTATACATTTAACATCAGCGAAGAACAACGAGCTATCATCAATTTACGATTTACGCCAGCAGCTAATCAGACGAACCAAGTTAGTAGATTGAGAGGTCAACAATATTTGGTATTCTTTTGGTTTACCGGATTTGAAAGTTTAGCCAATTCTAAAGCACCAACATTCACTGATGGATTAGATTCTGCTCCTGGCGGAAGATTTGACATGACTGGATTTGAAGAAGGTCTTGGAACAGATCCATTATTGACAGAGTTTTTCAATAATTTAAATGCTGATTACTTTACCTTTATTCCAGCATGGAGTTCGATGGCAATTTCTAGCACTAACAATTTATATGCTCCAATAAATTCAAGTTCAGTTACTCCTTTTGTTGCTTCGTCTATACCAACGGTAAATGAAAACCATGTAACTTTAAACGAAAACAATGTAACCTTTGCTATTAATGAAATTTTAAATGGCGAATTAGCAACAAATGAAATTGTTTTTGAAAGTTTATGGATAAAAAATCCAGTTGCTAATTCTATAGAAATCAACACTTCGTATGCTATTGAAAATGCTAACATAAGAGTAACTGATTTATTAGGGAAAACCATTTATGACACAAAAAACAACTCCATTAATGGAATTTTAGAAGTTCCTGTATCTTTAAACAAAGGTGTTTATTTAATAACTATTTCTAATGAAAAAGGAAGTATCACAAAGAAAATTATAAAATCATAAACAAAAAAGTCTCCTTAATTGGAGACTTTTTTTATGCTTTAAACTTCAACGGTAAATGAACAACTTTCTTCGTTTCAAAAAATTCATCTGAGAAAAAGTCTGAAATGTTATATTCCGTTGCTTTTGGAAAATCCTTTAATTCTTCGGTTAAATCGCCACCTTTTAGATATAGAATTCCGTTTTTGAGTTCGTGTTTGTTCTGCTTTTTTATTTTGTCATTTACCCAAGAATAAAAATCGGGCATATTGGTTACGGCACGACTTACGATAAAATCAAAATCGCCTTTTACATTTTCGGCACGAAGTTGTTCTGCTTTAATATTTTTCAACTCTAAACCTTCAGCAACAGCTTTTACTACGTTTATTTTTTTCAGAATTACATCAATAAGGTAAAAACGAGTATCAGGAAACAAAATCGCTAACGGAATTCCCGGAAAACCACCACCAGTTCCAACATCAAGCACATAAGTTCCAGGTTCGAACGGTTGTATCTTTGCAATAGCTAAAGAATGTAAAACGTGTTTGGTATATAATTCATCAATGTCTTTTCGAGAAATTACATTGATTTTAGCATTCCAATCTTGATATAATGCTTCAAGTTTTTGAAATTGTTGCTTTTGAATATCGGTTAGATTTGGAAATTGTTTCAAAATTTCTTCCATAAAATGCTGCTTTTTGACAAAAGTAATCAATTTGCAAATGTTATTTTTTAAATAATTAACACTTGTACAATCTTAATAATATTTATATTTGTCAAAATTATCATTATCACATGAGTACAACAATGCCAACATTCTCAAAACAAGACAGTTTAAAGTTTTTTAGAACTTTAAATTCTCGTGTTAACGCTTACTTTAAGGAGAATAAAATTGAAAAAACTGGAAACTGGAAACTGCATTTGAAAACAGTTATTTTATTTACCGTTTTCTTGACGCCATATTTTTTAATAATCACACTTACTGACATGCCTTTTTGGGTGTTTTTATTATTATCAATTGTAACAGGAATTGGAATGGCAGGAATTGGGATGAACGTTATGCACGACGGAAATCACGGTTCGTATTCCAACAAATCTTGGATAAATAAAATCATGGGTGGAAGCATTTATATTCTTGCTGGAAATGTTTATAACTGGCAAGTGCAACACAATGTTCTACACCATACTTACACTAATATTCATGGTCATGATGAAGATTTAGATGCTGGACGAGTTATCCGTTTTACTCAAGAAGCAGAATGGCATAAATTCCACAAATTCCAACATTATTATTCTGTTTTTCTTTATGGTTTATTGACTTTCAATTGGGCAATCACAACCGATTTTAAACAAATGAGAGCTTATCTTAAAAGAAAATTATCTTATGGAGAAGCAAAAAGTCCAAAGATTTTATGGACAACATTAATTATAACTAAAATTATTTATTTCTCTATTTGGTTAGTAATTCCAATGGTCTTAGGTATTGTTTGGTGGCAAGTTTTGATTGGCTTTTTCGTAATGCACTACACAGCAGGTTTAATCTTGAGTATCGTATTTCAATTAGCTCATGTTGTTGAAGAAACAACCAATCCTATTCCAGACGAGAACGGAGAAATTGATAATACTTGGGCAATTCACCAACTATACACAACGGCTAACTTTGCTCCTAAAAACAAAATTGTAAACTGGTTCACTGGCGGATTAAACCACCAAATAGAACACCATATATTCCCAAACATCAGTCACATTCATTACGGTAAAATTGCAGAAATTGTAAAAGAAACTGCCAAAGAATGTAACCTTCCATACCACGAATTCAAAACCATGAGAAGCGCTGTCATTGCTCATTTCAAACATTTGAAAGAACTAGGACAAAACCCGCAACTAGCATAAAACAATACAAATTTAAACCATTAAGAAATTAAGTTACATTAAGTTAAAATCCTTAATTCTCTTAACTTCTTAATGGTTTTTTATTTAAAAAACTACCTAATTTTCAACAACACAACAATGAGTATTTTATCAGACAGAATTAACAATTTATCTACATCACAAACTCTTGCAATGGCAGCATTAGCTAGAGAACTAAAAACACAAGGAAAAGACATCATCAGTTTAAGTCTTGGTGAACCCGATTTCAACACACCCGATTTCATTAAAGAAGCTGCCAAAAAAGCCATTGATGAAAACTACAGCACATATACACCAGTTGATGGCTACGTTGAACTAAAGGAAGCCATCTGTAGAAAATTTAAGCGCGACAATAATTTAGACTATAAACCCGCCAACATTGTAGTTTCTACAGGTGCAAAACAATCATTATATAACGTAGCTCAAGTAATGCTAAACGATGGTGACGAAGTAATCCTTCCTGCTCCATATTGGGTTTCTTATTATGAAATCATCAAACTTTCGGGTGGTGTTCCGGTGGAAGTTCCAACCTCTGTAGAAAGCGATTTTAAAATGACGGCAGAAGAACTAGAAAAAGCCATCACGCCAAAAACCAAAATGATGTGGTTCAGTTCGCCTTGTAACCCTAGTGGTTCGGTTTATAACCGCGAAGAACTGGAAGCCATCGGTAAGGTATTAGAAAAATATCCAAACATTTATATTGTTTCGGATGAAATATATGAACACATTAATTTCTCTGGAACATTTTGCAGCATTGCTTCCATCCCAGGATTATTTGAAAGAACCATCACCGTTAATGGTGTAGCCAAAGCTTTTGCTATGACTGGTTGGAGAATAGGATATATTGGTGCGCCAGAGTTTATTGCTAAAGCGTGTACTAAAATGCAAGGTCAAGTAACATCGGGAGCTAATTCTATTGCTCAGCGTGCTACCATCACGGCAGTTGATGCTAACCCAAGCGTATTGAACGATATGGTCTCAGCGTTTAAAAACCGTAGAGACTTAGTCGTTGCTCTTGCCCAAGAAATTCCTGGTTTTAAAATCAACGTTCCCGAAGGTGCCTTTTATCTATTTCCTGATGTATCGGCTTATTTTGGTAAAACACTTCGCGGAAAAACAATCAACAATGCCGACGATTTCTCGATGTATCTTTTATCTGAAGCCAACGTGGCTACGGTAACCGGCGACGCTTTTGGAAACCCTAACTGCATCCGTCTATCTTATGCTACCAGCGAAGATTTACTTACCGAAGCGTTTAAAAGAATTAAAGAAGTTCTTGCATAAACACTATTTCGCCTCAAGGAAACTTGGGGCTTTTTTTTATTTTCAATTTTGAATTCTAAATTTTAAATGTGTTCAAACAATTTAAACTTTAGAATTTATAACAATCACTTATCCATATGAATAAAAAAATACTACTCCTTGGCTCAGGCGAACTTGGCAAAGAATTCGTCATTGCAGCACAGCGCATCGGGCAAACCGTTATTGCGGTAGACAGTTATCCAAACGCACCAGCCATGCAAGTGGCTCACGGGTTTGAAATTATAAATATGCTAGACGGTGCTGAACTCGACCGCATAGTGGAGAAACACCAGCCCAACTTTATTGTTCCCGAGATAGAAGCTATTAGAACCGAGCGTTTTTATGACTATGAGCAACAAGGCATTACTGTAGTTCCTTCGGCGAAAGCCGCTAACTTTACTATGAATAGAAAAGCCATCCGCGACCTTGCTGCCAAAGAACTAGGGCTTAGAACCGCCAACTATAGATATGCAACCACCGAGCAAGAACTTAGTAAAGCCGTTGAAGAAGTGGGAATGCCCTGCGTAATTAAACCCCTAATGAGCTCGTCGGGAAAAGGTCAATCTACTATAAAATCGGAAGAAGACATAATCAAAGCTTGGAACTATGCTGTGGAAGGTTCGCGCGGCGATTTGGTTGAAGTAATCGTTGAAGCATTTGTTACTTTCAACTCAGAGATTACCCTACTGACCGTTACCCAAAACAATGGTTTGCCTACACTTTTTTGCGCACCCATTGGACACAGGCAAGAGCGCGGCGACTATCAAGAAAGCTGGCAACCGGCTCGAATATCTGACGCAGCATTATTTGAAGCGCAGGATATGGCAGAAAAAGTAACCGAAGCCCTTGGTGGCGCAGGATTATTTGGCGTAGAATTCTTCCTTACGGATGAAGGCGTTTATTTCTCCGAATTATCACCAAGACCACACGATACCGGAATGGTAACGCTGGCTGGAACCCAAAACTTCAACGAATTTGAACTCCACCTACGCGCTATTTTAAGTTTACCAATTGCCGAAATTACGTTGGAAAAAAATGGTGCAAGCGCCGTTATCCTTGCTGATGCTAATGCTACTGCTCCCACCTACTCGGGGATTGAAAAAGTAGCTGCACTATCTAAAACCGATTTTCGTATCTTTGGAAAACCAACTTCTAGACCTTATCGAAGAATGGGCGTAGTTTTAACCAACGACATCCTAAATACTGATATAGAACAAGTGGTTGAAAAAGCAAAAGCTGCTGCACAATTAATAACCGTAAACCCATAAACCATGAAAAAAATAATTGCAATTGCATTCCTAATTACTGGATTGACCACCGTGAATGCACAAGAAAAAAAGACGGAACAAAAACCCCAAATTGTTGAAGCATCTTGCGGACAATGCCAATTTGGGATGAAAGACAAAAAAGGATGTGACCTAGCGGTTCGCCTTGATGGCAAAGCTTATTTCGTTGAAGGAACAGACATCAACAAGCATGGCGATGCCCATGCACACGATGGATTTTGCTCCGCTATTCGTCAAGCAGAAGTTGTGGGCGAAGTAAAAGACAACAAATTTGTTGTTTCTCAGTTCAAATTACTTCCTCCAAAAAAATAATTTTGGCACAAATACTCGACAATATCAACAAGATAGTAACGCTAACTCCTGAGGAAGCGTTACTTTTTTTGTCTAAAACCGAGGTCAAAACCTATAAAGCCAAGACCATAATCGTTAACGCTGGCGAAATAAGCCAGTACTCCTATTTTGTTAATTCGGGTTTGTTGCGCAGCTTCAACATCAATGATAATATAGTAGAACACGTGCTGAGTTTTGCCTGCGAAGGTTGGTGGATAGGCGACATGTATAGCTTATTGTCCCAAAAACCCGGCAACCTCTTTATAGAAGTTCTCGAAGATGCCCAAGTGGTTTTACTCTCCAAAGAAAACCAAGAAATTTTATACCAACAAATCCCTAAGCTAGAACGGTTCTTCAGGATTTTAACCGAAAACTCGCTCATAGCCCACCAAGAACGATTGATGGACAACCTCAGCTTATCGGCAGAAGAGCGGTTTGAAAAATTTTGCAAACGCTACCCTACCGTCATCCAGCGCGTTCCCCAAAAACAAATTGCGTCCTATATTGGCGTAACCCCAGAGTTTTTTAGTAAAATGAAAAGCCGATTATTGAAAAAATAATGGTTTGGGTAGTAATACCCTGAGTTAAGGTAGTACTACCTTTTGCTTGGGTAGTGATACCTTAAAGAAAGGTAGTACTACCTTTTGGCTGGGTAGTGATACCCTAAAGAAAGGTAGT
>DAOLYL010000015.1:0-1873 GCA_035425765.1 Flavobacterium sp.
AAGCGTTTGACCTTCAATAAAATATTGAGTGCTTTCTCCAGTTGGAGGTAAAACATCTTCTAGTATTGTAAGGTTAAATGATTTTGTATTTGTACAATTGAACCATATATCATAAATACCCATATAAATTGTCTGATTTTCTGTAAATGAATAGTTGACAGGATTTGAAATAGGATTTGCAAAATTTGTTGCATCTTCTAGCGTGGTAAAATAATATACATCAAAATCTATAGGATTTAAATTTCCTAAAACAGCAGCACTATTTTGAGTTAAATCAACGGCATAATTACTTTCTGAATTATAGCACACAGTTAAATCAGAAGGATCTTGAATTTGATAATTTCTAACTTGAATAGTTAGGGAATTACTATCAACACTATAATTACTTCCACATAAATCATAAACTGCATTTGCAACATAATTTTTAGTTTCAGTAGGACAAACAGCTATGCTTAAGTCGGTTGAAATTTGTGTGCCATTTTCTAACCATTGAAAAGTATATGGAACATTTGGTCCATTTGGAGTAAATCTCCAAGCTTCATTTGTAGCTGTCCAATTTCCTGAATCTCTTCCAGGTGCAACGGTAAATGGCGGATTTTCTCCACTTCCTTTTATTCCAATAACACCTCTGCCAGCTTGCCAAGTATTACAAGGTGTTCTATTTTTAACATATACTTCAACAATATTAGAAATTTCATAAAGTACAATTTGTGAAGATTGTTCGCCATTATCATAACCACAATTAAATTGACCTAAATTAAAATTGACAATCAATTTTCTACATGGATAAACTCCAATTAATTGATAGTTTACACTTCGTATTATGCCTGTTGGTGGAAATACGGCACTATTTGTGTCCTGATAAACACCACAGATCATATTTCTAAAAGGAGAATCCGCGCCTTGAGTTCCATTATTAGGAAATGCTGGATTTGAAAACTGTATTGTTTGAGAATAGGCATTTTGATATGAAGAATTTGGAGTATAGTTAGTTCCAAAACTGATTACTCCATTATCACCAATTTGTACAGAACTAAAATTGTTTCCGTAAAAACAAAAGTTGAAGGGTAAATTAAATACCGGAGAATAAGTGTCATCAGCAGTTAATGGAAATTGTATGAAGGAAGGATCATTAAAAGGTGCTTGCGGACAATATGGAATTGAACTTACTTCGTATGAAGAAGACGAAGGAACTGGCGTTGGAATTGCTGTTAAATTAACGCATTCTCCTATGTTACAGATTAATGGATTATCATTTTGAACTGCAACACTTACGTTTGTACAGCCATTTGGAATAACAGTTATTGTTACAAACACATCTGTTATTGGAGTCGTAATTTGTGTAGCAAATTCTTTAATTTCAATAATTGAAAACGTTGTTGTTTCTTGTAAAATCGGAGTCGTGAATGTAACAGTTCCAGATTGAGGGATAAAAGCAGCATATATCGCAAAGTTACTACTTCTTATTGTAGCTGTAGAGTTAGGAGTTCCTGTTATAAATAGTGTAGCACTATTTCCCGGACAAATCGTAGCGTCACTAGCCATTGTAACAATTGGATCTAATGTGTTTTTTATATATGAGTTAGAATTAGGATTTGCTAGAACTACATTCAACATTAAAATCAAAATAGAAGTAAAAAGTAATTTTGTTTTCATAAATGACTAGTATTTTTTATTCGTTTTTAAAAACCACACTATGACAAGCCACAATTGCTGCGGTTTCAGTTCGTAATCTTGTGTTTCCCAAAGATACAGGAATAAATGACTTTTCAATAGCTTGTTGAATTTCTTTTATTGAAAAATCACCTTCTGGACCAATTAAAATGGTAACATCTTTGCTGGTTTCTAATTCGTTTTTCAATGATTTTTTATC
>DAOLYL010000015.1:1973-8942 GCA_035425765.1 Flavobacterium sp.
GGAATTTTGGTGTTTCCTGTTTTTCAAACGAGTTGATTTTTACAGTACATTTATTATCCGAAGCAATCGTAATTTCGGTTGTAAATAAATAGCCAAAACCATTGGTAACAAATAAAATATCTGCTTCTTTTTTTCGTAAAACTTTGATAATGTGTTTGCTTTCTTCTTTGTCAAAAACAAATGAAGTTGCGGTTTCAGTGATATTTGGATTGTAGAATAGTTGCATAATTTAAAACTCAATTCGTGCCTTAGAAACTGTTGATTGATCGACAAATTTATCGTGTAAAAACTTTTGATAACCTACAATTCCAATCATTGCAGCATTATCCGTTGTGTATTCAAATTTAGGAATAAAAGTTTTCCAACCGTATTTTCCTTCGGCATTTTTCAGCGTTTCTCTAATTACAGAATTTGCCGAAACGCCACCGCCAATCGCAATTTGGGTAATTCCGGTTTCGGCAACAGCGAGCTTTAATTTATCCATCAAAATATCGATGATAATTTGTTGAACCGAAGCACAAATGTCAGCTTTGTTTTCTTCAACGAAGTTTGGATTTTCGGCTACATTTTTTTGGATGAAATATAAAATCTGTGTTTTCAAACCTGAAAAACTAAAATCCAATCCTGCAATTTTAGGTTTGGTAAATTGATATTTTTTTGGATTTCCTTCCTTGGCAAATTGGTCAATTAATGGTCCGCCAGGATAAGGTAAACCTAGTATTTTTGCAGTTTTGTCAAACGCTTCGCCCACAGCATCATCGGTCGTTTCGCCAATAATTTCCATGTTGAAAAAGTCGTTTACTTTCACAATTTGCGTATGTCCGCCAGAAATAGTCAACGCCAAAAACGGAAACGTTGGTTTATCAAATCCTTCTTCGTCAATAAAATGTGCCAAAATATGTGCATGCATGTGATTTACCGCAATCAATGGAATGTTCAACGCCATCGATAACGATTTGGCAAACGAAGAACCAACCAAAAGCGAACCCATTAATCCTGGACCTTGCGTAAATGCAATACCCGAAAGTTGTTCTTTGGTAATATTTGCTTTTTTCAGTGCAACATCAATTACAGGAACGATATTTTGCTGATGTGCACGCGAAGCCAATTCGGGAACAACGCCACCAAATTCTTCGTGAATGCTTTGTCTTGCAACCACATTTGAAAGGACTTTGTCGTTTTGTAAAACAGCCGCAGCAGTATCGTCACACGAACTTTCGATAGCAAGAATAAAAACTTCATTTTGTTGCATAAAAGGCACGGATTTTGATTTATATTTGACAATCCTACGGAAAAATCAAAAATAGTATTTTCTGCAAAGGTAAATTTCTTTCCTAAGCCACTAAACTATTTGGAAAAAAATAAAACAAATAACGGTTTTAAAAAATTCAAAAAGATTTTTCTTCGCACAATTGTTGTGCTGCTTTTGCTATTGCTTTTATTGAGCATTGCGCTTTCTACGCCTTATGTACAAACGAAAATAGCAAGATATGCAACTGACGAAATCAATAAATCTTATGGTACTGATATTAATATAGATGAAGTTGCCATTACTGTTTTTGGCGGTGTAAAACTGAAAAAAGTATTCATTCGTGATCATCACAAAGACACTTTGATTTATGCTAATCGAATTCAAACTAATATTTTAGGTTTTAAAAACGTATTGAATAACAAACTCCTTTTTGGGGATTTGACCGCTGATGGTTTCTTTTTAAACATAAAAAACTACAAAAACGAACCACACACCAGTTTAGATTTATTTATTGAAGCTTTTGATGATGGAAAACCAAGTTCGGGTAAATTTCTATTGAAAGCAAAAACGCTTACGCTAAAAAACAGTCGTTTCGCAATGACTGATTATAACAGAGAAAGCCCTAAAGATGTTGACTTTACCAAGTTAAATGCACAGATAAAAGACTTTAAAGTTCAAGGTCCAAATGTCTATGCAGCAATAAAAAAAATGTCTTTTCAAGATCACAGAGGTTTGTTTGTTAAGAATTTGACTTCTGATTTTACCTATACGAAGAAAAATATTAGATTAGAAAAATTAACGGTTGAAACTAAAGAATCTTTTTTAAAGGGAAAAACAATTTTGAGTTATGATCGCAAGGATTTTAGTAATTTTAACAACAAAGTGGTTTTTGATGTTGAAATTGATAGTTCTACTTTGGCTACTAATGACATTCGTTATTTTTATGATGAATTAGGCAAAAACAGAATTTTTTCTTTGAAAACAAAAGTTAAAGGAACGCTGAATGACTTTTATGCATCAAATCTAAATTTAAGAGATGATAAAAATTCCATCATTCGAGGTGATGTTAATTTTAAAAATCTTTTTCCAAGAAGTCCAGGCGAATTTTATATGGATGGCGATTTCAAAAAAATCACGTCCAATTATGATGATTTGACTTCGCTTTTGCCCAATGTTTTGGGTAAAAAACTGCCAACTTCTTTAAAAAAATTGGGGCAATTTCAATTTACAGGAACAACAGAAATCACTCAAAAATATATAAATGCCGATTTTGTCATGAATACGGCTTTAGGATTAATTGAATCCGATTTGCAGATGGAAAACATCGACAATATTGACAATGCAAAATATAAAGGAAATGTAATTCTAGACAACTTTGATGTTGGAACCATTTTGAACCAAAAAGACGTTGGTCGAGTTACCATGAATATTGATGTTGATGGAAAAGGATTTACTCAAAAATTACTTAATACCACTTTTGTTGGCGATGTGAATAAAGTGACTTACAACGGTTATACCTACCGAAATATTATTGTTGATGGCTATTTTAAACAACCTATTTTTCAAGGAAAAGTGTTTGTAAATGATCCAAATTTATACATGGATTTTGATGGCAACATTAATTTAAGTAAAAAAGAAAAAGTAATTGATTTTCAAGCAAAAATTGATTTTGCCAATCTAAAAAAACTTCGAATTTTGAACGACTCGATTTCAGTTTTTAAAGGTGATATTGACATACAGGTTGTTGGAAGTTCGTTGGACAATTTTAAAGGTGATGTTACGCTAACAAACGCTTCTTATCAAAACAAGAAAGATTTATATTTTGTAGATTATCTCAATATAAATTCAAGTTTTGATAGTAATAACGAACGAACAATAGTTGTCAATTCTCCCGATGCGGTTGAAGGAAAAATTGTTGGTAAATATCAATTTGCTCAGTTGCAAAAAATGGTTGAAAACTCGCTAGGAAGTCTATATTCAAATTACATTCCAAATAAAGTTATCAAAGGACAATATCTAAACTTTGATTTTGATATTCATAGTAAAGTAGTCGAAATTTTCTATCCTGAAGTTTCTCTATCTGCGGACACTAAATTAAAAGGAAGTATGAGTTCAGATTCCGATGATTTTAAACTCGATTTTGTTTCGCCTCAAATTATAGCTTACGAAAATACATTTGATAATTTATTACTTCAAATAGACAATCGAAATCCTTTATACAAATCTTATATTCAGTTGGATAGTATAAAAACCAAGTATTATAAAGTTCGTGATTTTAGCTTAATTAATACATTGGTGAATGATACTTTGTATTTCAGAACAGAATTCAAAGGTGGAAAACAAGGGAACGATTTTTATAACTTGAACGTTTATCACACTATAAATAAAGAGAATAAAAATGTTGTTGGATTTGATAAATCTGAAGTACAATTTAAAGATTATCTCTGGTATATAAACGAAGAGGAAAATGAGGATAACAGAATTGTTTTTGATAAAAAACTTCAAAATTTTACCATTGAAGATTTAATGCTTTCTCATGAAAATGAAAAAATGAATTTAAGTGGAATTCTAAACGGAAAGCAAAATAAAGATTTGAAATTGAGTTTTGAAAACGTCAATTTAAACAAAGTCACACCTGATATTGAAAAATTCAATTTTGATGGAAATCTCAATGGAAATATTGATTTCAAACAAAATGGCGCAGTTTTTCAACCTACTTCGTCCTTGTCGATTGATAGTTTGTCGGTAAACGAAATTGCACTTGGAAAATTAAATCTTGATATAAAAGGTGACGACAGTTTAAAGAAATTTTATCTAAAATCATCAATAGAAAATGAAAATGTTGAAGCTTTTACTGCGGATGGTTCGCTAGAAATTGTTGATAATAATACTTTTTTAGATGTTGATTTGAGTTTTGACAAATTCAATCTCGGAGTTCTTGGAAAAATTGGTGGAGAAGTTATTACAAATATAAGAGGATTAGCTTCTGGAAATGCCAGAATTGATGGCAATATTAACGATTTAGATTATAACGGAAGATTACAAGTAAACAAAGCAGGTCTAACAATTCCTTACCTCAATGTTGATTATCAATTTGACGATTACTCAGTCGTGGATGTTACTGCCGAAAAATTTATTATCAGAGACTCTAAAATCAGTGATACTAAATTCAATACTTCTGGTTCAATTAATGGTTTTATAAAGCACAAACAATTTGGAGATTGGCAATTAGATTTAGCTATTGAAACCAAACGATTACTGGCTTTAAATACCGTTGATCATGAAGATGCAGCTTATTTTGGAACTGCTTTTATGGATGGAACTGCCACAATCAAAGGTCCAACAGATGGCTTGTTGATAAAAGTAAATGCAGAATCTGAGAAAGGAACTGATATAAAAATTCCAATAAACGATGCCGATACTGCAGAAGAAAATGGATTTATTACTTTCAAAAGCGACATAAAAGAAGATGCGGCTAAAGCTATTAAAGAAAAAAATTATAATGGATTAGAACTAGACTTTAACTTTGAAATCAATGACAATGCTGACATTGAGGTAATACTCAATAGAGATTCTGGACATGGAATGAAAGGGAAAGGTTTTGGAACACTACTTTTTAGAATAAACACTTTAGGAAGGTTTGAAATGTGGGGTGATTTCCTTGCGCATTCAGGAACCTATAATTTCAAATATGGCGGTTTGTTAGACAAGCGATTTGATGTAAAACGTGGTGGTTCCATTGTCTGGACAGGCGATCCAATGGCAGCTGTTTTAAACTTGGAAGCCGTTTATAAAACTACTGCCAATCCAGCGGTATTGATTGATAATCCGTCGTTTAATAAAAAAATAGATGTTGAAGTAGTTATTGGGATTAAAGGAAATTTAACCAACCCTGAACCCGATTTTAATATTAATTTCCCAAATGTTTCTTCAACGTTAAAATCCGAAATCCAATACAAACTTGATGATAAAGATACAAGGCAAACGCAAGCTTTGTATTTGCTTTCAACAGGTGGTTTTTTAAGTCAAGAAGGTGTAAATCAAAATCAATTATCCAACAACTTATTCGAACGAGCAAGCAGTATTTTTAATGATTTATTTAAAGGTGATGAAGGAAAACTCCAAATAGGATTAGATTATGCAACAGCCGATAGAACACCTGGTTTAGAAACAGATGGACGATTTGGACTGACAGTTTCTTCTAAAATTAATGAAAGAATTACTATCAACGGAAAAGTTGGTGTACCAGTTGGAAGTAACGTAAACCAATCAGCAGCAGTTGTTGGTGATGTTGAATTGCAGTATAGAGTTAACGAAGATGGAAGCTTGAATTTGAGAGTGTTCAACAAAGAAAATGATATTACCTATATCGGTCAAGGAGTTGGTTATACACAAGGTCTAGGAATTTCTTATGAAGTTGATTTTGATACTTTCAGAGAATTGATAAGTAAAGTATTTAAAAACAAAAAATTAAATACTATAATTCCAAAAGCATCAGAAGTTGACGACTCGAGTTTACCTGATGGAATGAGTTTTGATCCACCTACAAAATCGGATAAAAAAGAACCTAAAAAGGAAAAAGAAAGTTCCAACAAAGAAGCTATTCCAACCGAAGATTAATCCGCTTTCTTCATAAATTAAAAACTTATCAACGAAAACGTTTGAATTTTAGCTGTATTATTAAATTATTAATAATGTGGGTAAAATAATGGTACTTCTTTGCTAATTTTACATTTTAAAGTCAAAATAATGTCAAAAACGATAAAAAAAATAGGTGTGCTAACTTCTGGAGGAGATTCTCCAGGAATGAATGCCGCCATCCGTTCTGTTGTTAGAACATGTGCTTTTCATGGCGTTGAATGTCTCGGTATTTATAGAGGTTATCAAGGTATGATTGAAGGTGATTTTAAAGAAATGGGACCAAGAAGTGTGAACAATATCGTAAACAAAGGAGGAACCATTTTAAAGTCAGCTCGATCGAAAGAGTTCATGACAAAAGAAGGAAGAATTAAAGCGCATCAAAACCTTGTAAATGCTGGAGTTGATGCTCTTGTTGTAATTGGTGGTGATGGTTCTTTCACTGGTGCTGAGGTTTTTAACGAAGAATTTGATTTTCCAGTAATGGGAATTCCTGGAACTATTGATAACGATATTTTTGGAACAAGTCATACTTTAGGTTACGATACAGCATTGAATACAGTTGTTGATTGTATTGATAAAATCCGAGATACTGCCAGTTCGCATAACCGTCTTTTCTTCGTAGAAGTTATGGGAAGAGATGCAGGACACATTGCTTTGAATGCTGGAATTGGTGCTGGAGCTGAAGAAATTCTTATTCCAGAAGAAGATTTGGGATTAGATAGATTGTTAGAGTCGCTTCAAAAAAGTAAAGCTTCTGGGAAATCGTCAAGCATAGTCGTGGTAGCCGAAGGTGATAAAATGGGTAAAAATGTTTTTGAATTAAAAGATTATATCGAACAACATTTACCTGAATATGATATTCGTGTTTCGGTTCTTGGACATATGCAGCGTGGTGGTTCGCCTTCATGTTTTGACAGAGTTTTAGCTTCTCGATTAGGAGTTAAAGCTGTTGAGTCATTGCTAGAAGGAAAATCAAATTATATGGTTGGAATTCTTCAAGATGTAGTGACACTTACGCCATTAGAACAAGCAATTAAAGGTCATTATCCAATCGATTTAGAATTGCTAAGAGTTTC
>DAOLYL010000015.1:9042-23184 GCA_035425765.1 Flavobacterium sp.
AAAGTAAAATTAGGAATTAACGGTTTTGGTAGAATAGGAAGAATAGTTTTCAGAGAAACATTCAACAGAGATAATGTAGAAGTTGTAGCAATCAACGATTTATTAGACGTTGATCATTTGGCTTATTTATTAAAATATGACTCAGTTCATGGTCGTTTCAACGGTAAAGTTGAAGTTAAAGACGGAAAATTATATGTAAATGATAAATTTATTCGTGTAACTGCTGAACGTGATCCAAAACTAATCAAATGGGATGACAAAGACGTTGATGTTGATATCGTTGCTGAATGTACAGGTATTTTTACAACTATCGAAACAGCAAAAGCTCACATTGATGGTGGTGCAAAAAAAGTAATTATTTCTGCTCCTTCTGCTGATGCACCAATGTTTGTTATGGGTGTAAATCATACAGAAGTAAAACCTACCGATTTAGTAGTATCAAATGCATCTTGTACAACAAATTGTTTAGCACCATTAGCTAAAGTTATCAATGATAATTTCGGAATTGTAGAAGGCTTAATGACTACGGTTCACGCAACGACTTCTACTCAAATGACTGCTGATGGACCATCAAGAAAAGATTGGCGTGGTGGACGTGCTGCAAGTGTAAACATCATTCCATCATCAACTGGTGCAGCAAAAGCGGTTGGAAAAGTAATTCCAGAATTAAACGGTAAATTAACAGGAATGTCTTTCCGTGTTCCAACTGTTGACGTTTCTGTTGTAGATTTAACAGTTAAAGTTGCCAAAGAAACGTCTTACGAAGAAATTATGGCTGTTTTGAAAAAAGCTTCTGAAAATGAATTGAAAGGAATTCTAGGTTATACAGAAGATGATGTGGTTTCTCAAGATTTTATTTCTGATACTCGCACTTCAATCATTGATGCAAAAGCTGGAATTGGATTAAATTCAACTTTTTTCAAACTAGTTTCTTGGTATGATAACGAATATGGATATTCAAGTAAATTAATTGATTTAGCAGTGCACATTGCTAGCGTAAAATAATTATATTTACAAATCCCGATAGGTTGTTTTTATCGGGATTTTGTATTTTCTAAAACTAACCCAAAACGCATGAAATTATTAGTAGACAGTGGTTCAACCAAAGCTGATTGGATAGCTATTGACGATAACGGTAAAGTATTATTTACAACACAATCTCTAGGATTAAACCCAGAAGTGCTCGATAAAGATGCTATCATTGAACGTCTTGACGACAAATTTGACATTGAACATAACCGAATGAAAGCCACTCATGTCTTTTTTTATGGAGCTGGTTGTGGAACAGATAGAATGAAAAACTTTTTAACCAAAGTTTTTGAAGGCTATTTTAGAAATGCACAAGTTGTTGTTCATGAAGATACTTATGCAGCTGTATACGCTACAACTCCAAAAGATGAAAAAGCCATAGTTTGTATTCTTGGAACAGGTTCTAATTGTAGTTATTTTGATGGAAAAGTGCTTCACCAAAAAGTGCAATCATTAGGATATATTGCAATGGATGATGGTTCTGGAAATCGTTTTGGAAGGCATTTGCTAAGAGGATATTTCTTCAATAAAATGCCAGCTGATTTAGCAACAGAGTTTGGAGAAGAATATAACGTTGATGCTGATTACGTTAAAGAAAATCTATACAAAGAAGACAATCCAAATGCTTACTTAGCTACTTTTGCAAAGTTTATTATCAAGCACAAAGACAGTGAATTTTGTAAAAAAATAATTCGTAAAGAGTTAAAATCATTTGTTAAAAATTATATTATGCAATATGAGAACAACAAAGAAGTTCCAGTACATTTTGTAGGTTCTATTGCTTTTTATTTGAAAGATGAATTGGAAGAAATTCTAAAAAAATATGATATAAAAATAGGTAATGTTCTTCGAAGACCAATTGACGGATTGATTGCTTATCATATCTTAAATAAATAATTATAAAACCTGAAAGTATTGCTTTCGGGTTTTTTGTTTACAAAATTTACATAAAAAATATGGAAATAGCCATCATTGCTCACGACGGAAAAAAAGCTGACATGGTTCAGTTTATAAATAAAAACAAACATTTACTCGAAAAAGAAAATATCAAACTTATTGCTACAGGAACAACAGGAGGCAAAGTAGAAGCCGTTGGAATAAAAGTTAAAAAAATGCTTTCTGGACCATTGGGTGGCGATGCACAAATTGCGGCACGCGTAGCCGAAGGAAAAACTCAAATGGTATTATTTTTTAAAGATCCAAACTCTTCACATCCTCATGAACCAGATATTAATATGCTAATTAGAATTTGTGATGTACATAATATTCCGTTAGCAACTAATGAAGCAACTGCACAGTTATTATTGTTAGGATTGGATGAGTTGAAGTAAAAAAGGTTGATATAAACCTATTTCACAGCAATCATAGAAATCTCTACATTCACATTTTTCGGTAAACAAGCTACTTGAACGGTTTCGCGAGCTGGAGCTGTTTTTTCATCAAAGTAACTTCCATAGACAGTATTTATTCTTGTAAAATCATTCATGTCCATGATGAAAATAGTTGTTTTTACTACGTTGTCAAAGCCCATGTTAGCAGCTTCAAGAACAGCTTTCATGTTTTCCATAACTTGTTTGGTTTCTGTTTCAATATCGTCAAGAACCAATTCCATAGTTTGTGGATGTAAAGCAATTTGACCAGAAGTATAAAGCGTTGTTTCATTTACCAAAACAGCTTGATTGTATGGTCCAATTGGAGCTGGAGCTTTGTCAGTAAAAATTATTTTTTTAACATTCATAATTCATAATTTTTAATTCGTAATTAGCGAAGCGTTCTATCTGGCAAACTACGTTTATCCCATTTAATATCACTCAATACACCTGATTTAATTCCAATAAAAAATCCCCAGTTGGCATTTGTACCAAACGGAACCCAATTGAAATCCATACGCCAACTTAATAAATCGCGTTCAAAACGTAATTGTGTATAGGTAACACCTTTTTGAACAAAATCATACCCTGTGGAAACACCAATTTTCCATTTAGGTGTTAAATCGGTATTCATAGAAACCATCAGTGAGTTTCCTGTGATTTTCTTTTCTCTTTTTCCGTTGGAGTAGGTTAAGGAATATGCTAAATTCATATCCCAAGGTAATTCATATTTGAAAAATTCGGAATCTTTTACTGCTGTATCTTTTTCATCATCATCGCCAAATTGACTTTTTCGTCGATCGCTCAAATCGGCGTTGGTTCCAAATAAATCATCTTCTCGTCCGCCATTTCTTTTTCCAGCAGTGTTTTCTTCATCATTTTCACCTTCCATATCTTTACTTGAAAAAGAATAACCCAAAGTCATGTTAGCACTCGTCATTCGGAACAAACTTCCGCCATTATCCATATTCCAAGTATTGATTCTTTGTCCTGAATTATTGATAGCATACGGATCAAGTGTTGCTGCAAAATTGACATTCATTTTTTGCTTAAACAATTGCGTTCCTCCACTAATTCGCATTGGTGACCAACGTAGTGAATCGGCAGAAATATCATAACTTGTTGACATGTTTAAGTTGTTCAACAACATTATTTTTTTAGGTTCTGTTTTGGTTGTATCTCGGTCAGTTACTTTAGCTTCAAAAGTGTTATTCAAACTAAACGAAACATTGTTTGACATGTTTTTTCCTGGTGTTCCAAAACTTCCGCCTTCAAAACGAGTATAATCTTTTCTAATTGTTCCGCTACCATCAGGATCATAAGTGTCATAATATTTAGCAAAACTTGGAGTATAACCATAGCTAATATTTGGTCGCATCACGTGTCTAATCGCTTGAATTCGTTTTTTATCACCAAAATTGAAAGTTCCATAAATAGTTGTCCCTATTCCTGTTGAAAATGAATAGGTTCTAAAAGCATCAAATCCTTGAACTTCGGTATCAATAATTTTGTTGTCAGAATCGCTATATGATTTTCTAATAGTTTTAAAAGCCCAAACTTCATTATAATTAATAGAAGATGAAGCACTAAAATGTTTAAATAATTTGAAATTGGTACTCAACGGAATGCTGTGTTGAAAACCTAATTTTGCATCGCGAAACATTTGAGGTTTAAAAAACAAAGAATCGTAAGTTGAAATTCTATTTTCACCTCTCAAGTTATATTGAAGGTTAATATTTTGAATAATTCCTTTTTTAAGTCCATCGCCTTTTGCAAATGGATAAATTCGGTCAACACTTGCTTGAAGCGTTGGTAAAGTCATACTTATTGCCTCGGTATTTGTATTTTGTTGATGAGAAGCGGTTAAAGATAAATTTACTTGCGGCACAGAGTTGAACGTTTTTGAATACGAAATAGATGAACTCAATGTGTTATTCAATTCCGAACCAGCATTGATTTGGTTTAATGATTGTCTAAAATATGTACTACTTCCAAGATTTACGGAAGCCGAAAATCTAGAGTTTGGATTTGATTTTCCGTCTTTAGAATGCGACCATTGAATGTTGTATATTTTTTGCTTTGTATAATCAGGATAACCTCTTTCACTAGTTACAAGATTTTCAAAACGAAGGTTTAAATTTCCATTAAATCGATATTTTTTTCCATATCCTGATTGAAATCGAAAGCCATAACTTCCATTGGTGTAGTAATCGCCCAAAACGGCTAAATCATAATAATCACTCAGGGCAAAATAATATCCGCCATTTTGCAATGAAAATCCTCTTAGGTTACTATCATTATAAGTTGGAATAATAATCCCAGATTTACTGGTTTCAGTAATTGGAAAGAAAGCAAAAGGCAAAGCGATTGGCGTTGGAACATCTGCAATTACCATATTTGTGAAACCAACAACCACTTTTTTTCCAGGAACCATTTTAACTCTATCGGTAATAAAATAATACTCAGGATTGTCAACATCTTCAGAAGTTGTAAATCGTGCACCTTTCATAAAATAAACCGAATCGTTTTCTTTTTTTGTAATCGCCGCTTTTACTTTAAACTCACCTTGGTCAGTTCTTGAATTCCAAACTAAAGCTTTTTTTGTTTTAAAATTAAATCGAATAGAATCGGGTTCAATCACATTTGAACCTTGTTTAAAAACAGGTAATTGCGTATATTGTCCTGTGGAATCCTTAATTCTACCAGCATAGACTTCATTTTTTTGATAGTCAATAACAATAACCCCTGATTTTAACTCAATATCGTCATAGTAAACTTCGGCTTTATTATAAAGTGTAATCTGTTTTTTCTTTTGATCTAGTTTTTCGTAGTCAACAGCTTTTCTTCTGATTTTACTTTCTAGTAAAGGTTTTTTCTTTTTTAAAGTATCAATTTTAATTGTGTCAACCTCTGTCAGAGGTGTTTCTTCCTTTGTTTCTGTTGTAGTTGTTTGATTTTTAGGAGGAAACGTTTCAATTGGTTTTTTTATGTCTTGCGCATGTGTTATAGTATTCCCAAATGTTAGGAAGATTGTTAAAAAAACGATATAAAATAAGTTTCTTTGCAATGGTTTAATACTATTTTTGTACAAGTATGGCTCGATTTTTGACGTGGCAAACTTAATGATAATTTCTGGTCAAAAATAAACAAATAGTAACTTTATAACCTTGCGGTTTAAATTTAAATTAACTTTTATATTCTTATGAATACACAACGATATAACAAAATTGTATTAGTAATAGCAGTTTTTTTTGCAATTACAACTGTTTTTGGTCAAGCTAAATTCAAAGTGGCACTCGATGCTGGACATGGAGATCACGATTATGGAGCAGTTTATAACGGACATATTGAGAAGAATATTGCTTTAGCAGTAGTAACTAAAGTTGGTAAGATTTTGGAAAAAAACTCAGCTGTTGAGGTGATTTATACAAGAAAAACGGATGTTTTTGTTGATTTAATTGAACGTGCTAATATTGCTAACAGAGCTGATGCGAATATTTTTGTTTCTATTCATTGTAATGCAAATAAAAATCCTGAAGCAAGTGGTTGCGAAACCTATGTAATGGGTATGTCAAAAAACGCGTCCAATCTTGAAGCAGCAAAAAAAGAGAATCAGGTTATTACTTATGAGAAAGATTATAAGCAAAAATATAATGGTTTTGATCCAAAATCGCCTGAATCAATGATTGGTTTAACAATTATGCAAGAAGAATATTTAGACGGAAGTATTGCTTTAGCTGGAAATATTCAAGGTCAGTTTATAGAATTAGGTAAAAAAAGCCGTGGTGTGAAACAAGCACCATTTATGGTTTTACACAAAGCTTACATGCCTAGAGTTTTGATTGAAATGGGTTTTATTTCTAATCCAAAAGAAGGAGCGATTTTAGATTCGGAAGAAGGACAAAATGAAATTGCACAATCTATCGCGAATGCCATTATTGCCTATAAAAAAGAAAATTTTGGTTCTGGTGAAGGTGATAATATTGTAAAACCTTCTCAAAAGGTAGAAGAAGTAAAAGTAGTTGAAACACCAGTTCAAAAACCAACAACTACACCAACAGAAGTTAAAAAACCGGAAACAAAACCGGAAGTTAAAGATGTGGTTGTTTCGGGAGTTGTTTTCAAAGTGCAATTGTCAGCAAGTAGTAAAAAGCTTGATTTAGTTCCGAGTAATTTTAATGGATTGAGTACTATCTCAATGTCATCTGATGGAAGTTTATACAAATATATGTATGGTCAAACTTCAAATTATGAAGAAGGGAAAAGATTGTTGCAAGAAGCAAAAACAAAAGGGTATGCAACTGCCTTTTTAATTGCATTTAAAGACGGAAAAAAAATATCGGTTCAAGAAGCTATAAAGCGATAATATAAATAGAGTTTTAATATTTTATTTTAACTTTGCAAAAAACCTTACACATTGAAAATCACTAGAGAAATTAAGACCGCAATACTCGTTATAGCTTCCATTTTATTATTTATTTGGGGTTATAGTTTTTTAAAAGGAAGAGATTTACTTTCAGATTATCAAACATTCTATGTAAAATATGACAACGTAGAAGGACTTATTAATTCCGCGCCAGTTACCATAAATGGTTTGGTTGTTGGTAAAGTAAATTCGATAAAACTAAATAAAGATTGGACTTCGTTAGTTGAATTACAAATCGATGGCGATTATCAAATTACAAAAAATAGCGTTGCCGAACTATATTCGCCTGGACCAATTGGTGGAAAACAAATAACAATTATTCCAAATACAAAAAGCACTGAAATTGCAAAATCAGGTGATTTTTTAACGTCTTCGAGTAAATTGGGTTTAACCGAAGAAGTTTCAAATCAAATTAAACCAATCAAAGAAAAACTGGATAAAGTTCTTGAAAATGCCAATACTATGTTGGTAAACATCAACCAAGTATTAGACGAAAAAACCAAACAAAATCTAAGAAGCAGTTTGGAAAACCTAAACGCAACTTTAGCTGAATTCAAAGAAGTTTCAAAATCGGCTAATGAAATGTTGGCAGATAATAAAGGTAAAATTAGCGCAACAATGACCAATGTGGAAAAAGCATCGGCTAATTTTAGTAAAGTTTCCGATTCTATAGCGAAAGCAAATATTGGGCAAACGGTTAAAAATTTGGAGAAAACATTGGCTAACGTAGATAAATTGATGGCTGATATTCAATCAGGAAAAGGAACTTTAGGCAAATTAGCCAAAGACGAAACGATGTATAATAATTTTGCCAAAACTTCAAAAGAATTGGAATTATTACTGCAAGATTTGCGTTTGAACCCAACACGATATGTAAACGTTTCATTGTTTGGCAAGAAAAACAAACCTTATAAAGCACCAGTTTCGGATACTATCAAATAATAAAACCAAAAAATTATGATTTACATTGATAACATACTTTTTGCTATAATTTTAACGATTGGGATTGGTTTTTTTGTAAAAAATGTAAAAAAGCTAATTCGTAACATTAAGTTAGGTCAAGATGTAAATCGTTCTGATAATTCTTCTGAACGATGGAAAAACATGGCGATGATAGCATTAGGTCAATCCAAAATGGTAAAAAGACCAGTTTCAGGGTTTTTACATATTATAGTATATGTTGGTTTTGTAATCATCAACCTTGAAGTTTTAGAAATCATCATCGATGGATTGTTTGGAACACATAGAGTTTTCTCTTTTCTAGGAAGTTTTTATGGAGTTTTAATTGGTTCATTCGAAATTTTAGCGGTTTTAGTTTTAGTAGCGGTTTTAGTTTTTTGGATTAGAAGAAACATCATCAAATTAAAACGTTTCACGAGTTCTGATTTAGTAGGAAAACCAAAAAATGACGCTAATTACATTCTGTATTTTGAAGTGGTTTTGATGTCATTGTTTTTGATAATGAACGCAACCGATGTACATTTTCAACAAGCCAATTTAGGAAATGTAATTTCGCAATATATTCATCCAATGTTTAGCTCGTTATCACTATTTGGAATTCAAGTTGTGGAACGAACAGCTTGGTGGTTGCATATTGTTGGAATTTTGGTTTTCTTGAACTATTTATATTATTCAAAACATTTGCACATACTTTTAGCGTTTCCAAATACCTATTTTGCTGATTTGAATGCCAAAGGAAAATTTGATAATCTAGAAAGCGTAACCAAAGAAGTAAAACTAATGATGGATCCAAATGCCGATCCATTTGCAGCACAACCTGTTGATGAAAACGCAGTTCCAAGTAAATTTGGTGCTTCTGATGTTCAGGATTTGAATTGGGTTCAATTGCTTAATGCTTACACTTGTACCGAATGTGGAAGATGTACATCATCATGTCCAGCAAATCAAACGGGTAAAAAACTTTCGCCACGAAAAATCATGATGGATACACGTGATAGAATGGAAGAAGTTGGAAGAAATATAGATGCTAATAAAGGAGTTTTTGTTCCAGATAATAAATCGTTATTAAATGATTACATCACGCCAGAAGAACTTTGGGCATGTACATCGTGTAACGCTTGTGTGGAAGAATGTCCTGTAAACATCAGTCCGTTATCAATAATTATGGATATGCGTAGATATTTAGTAATGGAACAAAGTGCTGCGCCACAATCGTTGAACGCGATGATGACCAATATTGAAAATAACGGCGCGCCATGGCAATACAACCAAATGGACAGATTAAACTGGAAAGATGAATAAAAATGGGTTTCAACCCAATCAGAAATAATAAACAGATGAATTCTCATATGTGAGCTTGGGGATTTGTTGAATGAATTTGAAACTATAAAAAGTAAAAAAATGAAAGCGGAAGACATTGAAAAACAATTGCAAAGCATCACAGAAAATGGACAACATTTAAGTCCAATTTTACCAGAAGGAATTAAGAATTATCTAATCGATATCGATGGAACAATCTGTGACGATATTCCAAATGAAGAACCAGAAAGAATGTTAACTGCCGAAGTTTATCCTGATGCGTTAATCACATTAAACAAATGGTATGACGAAGGACATATTATATTTTTCTTCACTTCAAGAACCGAAGCACACAGAGAATATACCGAACGTTGGTTAAAACAACACGGTTTTAAATATCATGGAATGGTAATGGGAAAACCACGTGGCGGAAATTACCATTGGATTGATAATCACTTGGTAAAAGCAACCCGTTACAGAGGAAAATTTACCGATTTAGTAGAAAAAGAAGTAACCATTCAGGTGTTTGACGACGAACATCATGAATAGATGATGCGGTTATTCGTGGATTTGGTTATTTGTAAGCCAAATTATCGAATCACCAAATAAACAAATTAAACAATTATGTCAGAAGTAATAAACGTGCCAACAATGGCAGAAATGTTAGCCCAAGGCAAACAACCCGAAGTGTTATTTTGGGTTGGATGTGCTGGAAGTTTTGACGATAGAGCAAAAAAAATAACCAAAGCATTTGTCAAGATTTTAAATCGTGCCAATGTTGAATTTGCTGTTCTTGGAACCGAAGAAAGCTGTACTGGCGATCCAGCAAAACGTGCCGGAAATGAATTTTTGTTTCAAATGCAAGCCATGATGAACATCGAGGTTTTGAATGCTTATGAAGCCAAAAAAATCGTTACCGCTTGTCCGCATTGTTTTAATACATTGAAAAATGAATATCCAGAATTGGGCGGAAATTACGAAGTAATTCATCACACCGAATTTCTAAAATCACTTTTAGATAACGGAAGATTAACCATCGAAGGCGGACAATTTAAAGGAAAACGAATTACGTTTCACGATCCGTGTTATTTAGGAAGAGCAAATAATATTTATGAAGCACCAAGAGAATTAATTCAAAAATTGGATGCCGAATTAGTAGAAATGAAGCGTTCCAAAGCCAATGGTTTATGTTGTGGTGCTGGCGGTGCGCAAATGTTTAAAGATGCCGAACCTGGAAACAAAGAAGTAAACATCGAAAGAACCGAAGACGCATTAGAATTAAAACCAGAAATCATTGCGGCTGGTTGTCCGTTTTGCAACACAATGATGACTGATGGTGTAAAAGCCAAAGAAAAAGAAGCAGATGTAAAAGTGATGGACATCGCCGAACTGATTGCAAATGCTCAAGATTTATAATTTACAATTCACAATTAATAATTCACAATTCCATGTACGTTCCTTTTGAAAATTTACCCGAAGACTCTAAAATTTGGATTTACCAATCCAATCGCAAATTTTCTGATGAAGAAATGACTGAAATTGAAGGCGATTTAAAAACATTCGTAGAAAATTGGGCTGCTCATGGAACTAGTCTTGAAGCTTCGTATCTTTTAAAATACAACCGATTTATAATCCTTGCGGTAAATCAAGAAGTGCAACAAGCAACGGGTTGTTCCATTGATAGTTCGGTGGCTTTTATTCAAAGTTTAGAACAAAAATATCAAGTCGATTTATTAGATAAAATGAATGTAACTTTTAGAAATGGCGAACATATCGCTCACAAATCATTAATTGATTTCAAGCGAATGGCTAAGGAAAAAGCAGTTACAGGAAACACAATTGTTTTTAATAATTTAGTAAATTCTATCGAAGAATTTAATGAAAACTGGGAAGTTCCTGCTGACGAAAGTTGGCACAGTCGTTTCTTTTAAATTTTAGCGAATGAAAAAATTATTTATAAGCATAAGTTTTTCTGTTGCTATACTTTTGCTAACAGCTAATTGTGCTTCAACAAAAAAAAATGTAGTTCCACCAAAACCTTCAACTTCAGTTGTTCTTGAGGACGAAGTTGTCTATGTTCCACATTCAAAGGCAGAACGTAAAACCTTTTTTCCTGATACTGAAAAAGAAAAAATTTGGGTTGACAGCATTTACAATCAAATGACTTTTGATGAAAAATTAGGTCAGCTTTTTATGATTGCGGCTTATTCTAACAAAGATAACAATCATATTAACGAAGTTGAAAAATTAGTTTCCGAAAACAAAGTTGGTGGTTTAATATTTTTTCAAGGTGGACCAATTCGACAAGCTAAACTAACGAATCGCTATCAAGCTAAAGCTAAAGTTCCTTTGTTTATTGGGATTGATGCAGAATGGGGTTTGTCTATGCGATTGGATTCTACTTATCGTTATCCTTTCAACATGACACTTGGAGCAATTCAAGATTTAAAATTGATTGAAAAAGTAGGCGAGAACATGGCAAAAGAATCCAAGCGATTAGGTATTCATTTCAATTTTGCACCAGTTATAGATATTAATACCAATCCAAAAAATCCAATTATTGGTTTTCGTTCTTTTGGCGAAAGCAAAGTTAACGTTACCGAAAGAGCAATTGCACTGATGAAAGGTGTTCAAAGTCAAGGTGTTTTTTCAACAGGAAAGCATTTTCCTGGTCACGGTGATACATCTACCGATTCTCATTATACATTACCATTAGTTAATGCAACAAAAGAACATTTAGACAAAGTGGAATTATATCCATATAAGTTGATGTTTGACGAAGGTCTAGTTTCGGTAATGGTAGCACATTTAAACGTTCCAAGTTTGGAAATTCGACCTGATTATCCAAGTTCTTTGTCTTATAATGTAGTAACTAATTTACTTCAGAAAGAGTTAGAATTTGATGGTTTGATTTTTACTGATGCCTTGAATATGAAAGGTGCAAGTAATTTTAAAAAACCAGGAGAAATTGACTTAGATGCTTTTCTAGCAGGAAATGATATTTTGCTTTTTGCTGAAAATGTTCCCGTTGCGGTTGAAAAATTGTGTGTTGCTTATCAAGATAGTTTGTTCTCCGAAGAACGTTTGCAACAATCCGTTAAAAAGATATTACGTTATAAATACAAAGTTGGTTTGAATAATTATAAACCTATTGAAACCACAAACTTAGTTTCAGATTTGAATGATAAATCGAAAGATGTTCTTCAATATGAATTATACGAAAATATCGTTACCGTACTAAAAAACGAAAATGAAATTCTTCCAATAAAAAATTTAGAAGAAAAAATTGCCTACGTAAAGTTAGGAGATGATACGAATTCAAAATTTGTTGAAACGCTCAAAAAATATACTGAAGTTACAGAACTTTATCATTCCAATATTGATACCTTAAAAACACAATTAAAAGAATTTGATAAAGTAATTATTGGTTTTCATAAGTCAGACAAAGCGTGGAAGAAACATGATTTTTCTGAAACCGATTTACTTTGGATATACGAAATCGCTAAGCAAAATAAAGTTGTTTTGGATGTGTTTACCAAACCGTATTCACTGCTTCAAATTCCAAATTTTGACGAAATCGAATCGGTTATTGTTTCTTATCAAAATAGTGATGTTTCACAAGAAGTTTCGGCACAAATTATTTTTGGAACTGTTGAAGCTAAAGGAAAATTACCAGTTTCAATCAATTCTTTTTTCGGAATTGACGAAGGTTTATCAACTCAAAAAATCAATCGTTTGGGATTTGCGCTACCAGAACATGTTGGAATGAGTTCTCAAAAGTTGTCACAAATTGAAACCATTGCCCAAAAAGCAATTGATGGCAAAATGGCACCAGGAATGCAAGTTTTAGTAGCAAGAAAAGGTAAAGTAGTTTACCAAAAATCTTTCGGATATCAAACCTACGACAAGCAAACGAAAGTAAAGAATTCTGATTTATATGATGTAGCTTCATTAACTAAAATTATGGCAACATTACCAAATGTTATGAAAGCTTATGATACCAATGAAGTAGCTTTAGAAACTACTCTTGGCGATATGTTAACTGAGTTTAAAGGAACTAATAAAGATTCCATTTCGTTCAAAGAATTGTTGTCACATTATGGAAGATTACAAGCATGGATTCCTTTTTATAAAGCTACTTTAGATGACAAAAATCAACCTTTAGAAAAATATTATCGACAAACATTTACAGAAGGATTTACGAAACAAGTTGCTGAAAATTTATTCATTCGTGATGATTACCAAGACAGCATCATGAAAAAAATTATTGCAAGTCCTTTGATAGATAAAAAAGAATACAAATACAGCGATTTCACGTTTATTATTTTAAAGAAATATTTGGAACAATTGAATGGAAAATCACTAGATGAATTGGCGTATCAAAATTTCTTTAAAACGTTAGGAATGAACAATACGATGTACAATCCATTACAAAAAATGGATTGCGATAGAATTGCTCCAACAGAAGTTGATACCTATTTCCGTCATACATTTTTACAAGGATATGTTCATGATATGGAAGCTGCAATGGAAGGTGGAATTGGCGGACATGCTGGTTTATTTTCAAATGCAATGGATGTTGCCAAGATGATGCAGATGTATCTTCAAAAAGGAAATTTTGGTGGAGTAAATTATTTTTCACAAGCTACTTTTGATACTTTTAATACTTGTCATTTTTGTGCTGAAGGAAATCGTCGTGGTTTAGGATTTGATAAACCGCAGTTAGGAAGTGAAGGACCAACTTGTGGTTGTGTTTCGAAATCTAGCTTTGGTCATACAGGTTTTACGGGAACAATAGCTTGGGCTGATCCTGAAACCGAAATTGTTTATATTTTTCTATCTAATAGAACTTTTCCTGATAGCAATCCACCAAATAAACTTTCGAAAGAGAATATTCGAGAAGACATTCAAAAGATAATTATGGATGCTGTTATTGTGAAATAATTTTAAATCCTGAAATTATACTTTAACTATTTTTTAAACCTATTCATTCCAAATTTTCTTAATTTCGTTGTACTAAAACTCATTTATGAAAATAGCCATAGTTTGTTATCCAAC
>DAOLYL010000016.1:0-22646 GCA_035425765.1 Flavobacterium sp.
TCGAATAACTTCCATGACGTTTAAGTTCATGTCGGTTGGCGCTAGAATTTCGTGAGTTTGTCCGTTTCGGTCGGTTATTTTTAGGGTAATATCTTGTGGCATTTATGTCTATTTTTTACAGTAATGATTGGAATTATCTACAGGATATTTTTTTTCTAAATCGATATTGTTAAAACCTTTGTTGTTTCCCCATGAAAATAATTTTTCAAAAAAAGGAAGTAACTTATTTCCTTTGATTTTTTCTAAGAAATAAATTTCGTGCTCTTTCTCTTTCATTCCCATTTCGTATAAAATAACATCATATTCTGTAATCCCTAAAGAATTAAAAAAATGTCTCATTCTAAAATATTCACAAACATTACCACTTTCTAGTCTTCCTGCAAAATAAAATGGCATAAACCATCCAATTACATAACAACTTCCTGAGATAATTTTTCCAATTAAATAAAATTTGAACTCATACCATTTTGAGATTGGAATGTCAAAATCATTCATAATTTTTAAAACTTCATCTCTATGACTCCATTCATCTAATTCTATTTGATAAATTTCTTTTTTTTGAATTTCATCTTTAACAGAACCAGCATGACCTTGATAAGCAAAACTTGCCGCTTTCTCGGCTGAATATGCTTTCTTAAGTAAATCTACTAATTCTGGATGATTTAAGTTCATTTAATCAATCGATTTTACAACTGCTTTTTCGGCTTCTTTTCGAGTTCCGTCAAAACCATCAACTCCTGAAACGGTTGTGTATTTCAACACGTATTTTTTACCCGGATTAATTCGATTATAAACACTTTGACACATCAATGTTGCTTCGTGAAAACCACAAAGAATTAATTTTAATTTTCCTGGATAAATATTCACATCTCCAATGGCGTAAATTCCGTCGATGTTGGTTTGATAGTCCAAAGCGTTGTTTACTTTGATGGCGTTTTTTTCTATTTCTAAACCCCAATTTGCAATTGGTCCAAGTTTTGGCGTTAATCCGAAAAGCGGAATAAAATAATCGGTTTCTACATTCATTCTTGCGCCATTGATTTCAATGTCTACAGATTCTAATCGCTCTGAACCTTTAAATCCAATTACTTCTGCTGGTGTAATTAGTTTTATTTTTCCTTCTTGCTTTAATTCCTGAACTTTATCTACAGAATCTAATGCTCCACGAAATTCGTTTCTTCTGTGAACCAAAGTTACTGACGAAGCTACATTGGACAAAAATACTGACCAATCTAAGGCAGAATCGCCACCACCAGAAATCACTACATTTTTTCCTCTGTATTTTTCGGGATCTTTTACAAAATAATCAACGCCACGATTTTCTTTTTCGTAGAACTCAATGTCTTTTAGAATTGGTTTTCTTGGCTCAAATGTTCCTAAACCACCAGCAATCGCTATAGCTTTTGCATGGTGTTTTGTTCCTTCATTTGTAGTAACAATAAAACTTCCGTCTTCTAGTTTTTCGATAGTTTCGGCAGTTTCACCTAAAGTAAATCCGGGTTGAAATTGTTTTATTTGTTCCATTAAATTGGTAACCAAATCGCCAGCCAAAACTTCGGGATAACCTGGAATATCAAATATTGGTTTTTTGGGATATAATTCAGCTAATTGTCCACCAGGTTGTGGCAAAGCATCAATAATATGACATTTTAATTTTAATAATCCGGCTTCAAAAACGGCAAATAGACCTGTTGGTCCAGCGCCAATAATGAGTATATCTGTTTCAATCATTTTTTTTAAGTTTCAGAGTTGCAAAATTGCAAAGTTGCAAAGCATTAACTCATGACATTTATCAGTAAATTTTAAGCGATATTTTCTACCGTTTCAATTTGTGGTGCATACTTTTTTATGGTAGTTTCAACTCCAGCTTTCATCGTGCTGATGCTCAAACTACACGATGTGCATGCACCTTGAAGACGAACTTTTACATGCTTTTCATCTTCAACAGAAACCAAACTAATATCGCCACCATCCGAATTCAAAAACGGTCTGATTTCGTCTAGTGCTTTTTCGATGTTTAAAATTAATTCTTCGTTTGTCATATCTTTATTTCAGTTTTCAGTCGCAGTTTTCAGTCGCAGAAAACAGTGGAAACTGTAACTGTGACTGTAAACTGAATACTATTTTTTCACAGCAGAACATCCTGCCATTGTTGTTATTTTTATTGCTTCGGTTGGCGCAAGTGTTTCGTTTCTTTTTACTGTTTCTTGAACTACATTTCTTGTAATTTCTTCAAAAACGGTTTCGATAACAGAACCTGTTTGCAATGCTGCTGGACGACCATAATCTCCAGCTTCGCGAATGCTTTGAACAATTGGAACTTCGCCAAGAAATGGAACTTGAAGGTCTAACGCAAGATTTTTTGCGCCTTCTTGACCAAAGATGTAATATTTGTTATTTGGCAATTCTTCTGGTGTGAAATACGCCATATTTTCTATAATTCCGAGAACTGGAACGTTGATTGCATCCGATAAAAACATCGAAACTCCTTTTTTGGCATCGGCTAAAGCAACGGCTTGTGGCGTACTAACTACAACTGCGCCAGTTATTGGTAACGATTGCATGATTGACAAATGAATATCGCCTGTTCCTGGTGGTAAATCGATTAACATGAAGTCCAATTCGCCCCAAGCAGCATCAAAAATCATTTGATTTAACGCTTTTGAAGCCATTGGTCCGCGCCAAATAACGGCTTGACTTGGTGCAGTGAAAAATCCGATGGAAAGAATTTTAATTTCATAACTTTCCACTGGTTTCATTTTTGATTTTCCATCGATTTCAACCGAAATTGGTTTTTCGTTTTCTACATCGAACATTATCGGCATGCTTGGACCATAAATATCGGCATCAAGAATTCCAACTTTGAAACCCATTTTAGCTAAAGTAACCGCTAAATTTGCCGTAACAGTAGATTTTCCAACGCCACCTTTTCCTGAAGCTACGGCAATAATATTGCTAATTCCAGGAATGGATTTTCCTTTAATTTCGTTTGGATTTTCCTTTGTTTCAACCTTGATATTGACTTTAACCTCAGCATCGGGAGAAAATTTTTCGTGAATTAATTTTTTGATATCGTCTTCTGCACGTTTTTTGATGTGCATTGCTGGTGTAGAAATTAGTAAATCTACAGTTACTTCGTTACCAAAAATAAGTACGTTTTTAACCGCACCACTTTCGACCATATTTTTTCCTTCGCCAGCAATAGTAATGGTTTCTAACGCTGAAAGGATTTCCTTTCTATCTAATTTCATCTTCTTGTTTAAAAGTTTATGAGTTTATCCTTCGACAAGCTCAGGATGACAGTTTACTTAAAAGTTGATATACTTTTTATTTAAACTGAATTTACATTGCAAAGATAAGACGAAAAGTTCTGAAACTATAGTTAAAGAATTGAAAATGTTTATGAAGTAATTGCCAAAAACTTTACAGCGATTTTCCTTGAATTAAATGGATTTTAACGTCGGTAAATTGCCGTTGTAATTGATTTTTTAGCAAATCATATTCTGTAGAAAGCAATTGGTTTTTAACTGCCGAAAAAACTACAGCGTCGATAACTCCCGAAGTAAATTTGGACTGCGAGGTGCGAAAAGAAGCATCAGCAAAGGTTTTCATTTGAGCCAATTTTGCTTCTAATTGTTCTAAATTTATTTTGTTTTGGGTTTCGATATCGATTTGGTTCTTGATTTTCAGTTTTTCTTGTTCGATGACAAATTTTGATTTTTCGGCTTCAATTTTAGTTGCCGAAACTCTGCGACTGTTTCTAAAACCATTAAAAATTGGTACGTTTAATTGAAGTCCGAGTTGGTGATTTTTATTATCGCTAATTTGTTTGTTGAAATTATCCACGACAACATCGGGTTGATTTAGCGGTTTATAGTAAAAAGTAGAAAATCCGTAAAAGGTTGTCAACGAAGGTAAATTATCCGCTTTTTGCAGTTTCGTTTCATTCAAATTTCCTTTATAATTAAGTTCGGCGGCGATTATTTTTGGATTATTTTCAAATGAATTTTCGATTGAATTGTTGTTTACAAAATGTTCCAAAACGACTTCAGCGATTGACGTATTTTCTAAATTCATCAGCTGGAAAAGTTGCTTTTTTTGTATCAAAAACAATTGTTCGGTTTCCAAAATTTTGACTTCTTCTTGTGTGAAATTAAGTTGCATATCGTATAAATCACTTTGGGGTTTGCTACCTATTTCGACTTCTTTTTGAATTCGATTTAAGTTAAACTCGGAGTTTTTAAATTGTTGTTTCTGAATTTTAAGTAATTCTTGCGTGAAAAGTGCTTGATAGTAACTTTCAACTATTTGAAGTTGGTATTCGTTTTCGATAACGGCTAAATCAGCTTTGGCTTTTTCGATGTCAATTTTAGTTTTTTGAGCATTGGCAAAAGCTCTAAAATCGATTACATTCATTTGAGCATTCAAATAAAAATTATCGTTTTGAATGTTGGAACTAACTCTTCCGTTGGTTGATGGATCAATGGTTGAGCCAAAATTATAGCTTTGATTTCCGGTGAAAGAAACGGTTGGCAACATTTGATTGGCAATGGAATTGTGCAATTTTTGCGATTTTTTAACTTGAAGTTGACTGATTTTTATTTCAATCGAATTTTTCATCGCTTCGTCAATGCATTTCTGCAAAGGCCAAGAATTATCCTGACCAAATACAGAAAAACAAAATGTATAAATGAAAACTAGTAAAAAAGCTTTTTTATTCATGTTATTATTTTTTTGCCACAGATTTCACGGATTAAACGGATTTTGATTTTTGTCTAGTCTTTTGGGACGAGATGAAGTTGATTTTATTCGTATTTTAAATACTTCAAAACATCCAATCTTGTGGCTTGATACGCGCGAGAAAGCACCACTATCAAGGTTAAAATCAACAAAACAATAAATCCAACGACGAATGGAACAAAACTAATTTCTATTCGGAACGCAAAATTTTCGAGCCATTTTCCGAGTAAATAATACGCTGGAAATACGGCAAGAATAAATCCAATAACACAGAAAATTATATACTGTTTTGACAATTCTTTCAGCAAAACATTGGTTTCAGCGCCAAGCGTTTTTCTAATGGCGATTTCTTTCATTCGTCTTTGAATTGAATAAGAAGCCAAAGCAAATAATCCAAAAACAGCAATCAAGATTACAATCACATTCAATAATGAGAATAAGTTCTTTTGATTAACATATTGTTGATACGTTCTAGCATAAGATTTATCTACAAAATCATATTCAAACGGATATTCGGTATCGACATTTTTTGTCCAAAATTTTTCAATATCGGCAATGGTTTGTTCCATGTTTTTACCATCTACTTTTACGTGAATTTTAGCTGCATTTCCAAGCATCCAATCGATAGTTTTGAAGTGAAAAAACACCATTGGCGGAACTTCTGCCTGTGGACTGAAAAGGTTGAAATCTTTCACAATTCCAACAACTTTTAACTTTTTATCATTCCACTCGACATCTTTACCTATTAGATTTTTTTCTTTCATTTGCTTCATGGCAGTTTCATTAACAAGCATTGTACTAATGGTATCTGAAGCTAATTTTTCGGAAAGATATCGTCCTTCTTTCAACTGAATTTTCATCATTTCGAGCATTCCAAAATCAACTCCCATGTTTTGACCTTGAATTGTTACGCCTTTGTATTCAAAACTTGAAGATGAATTCGAACCACTTCCAAATTCAAATGCTCCAGTGGCAACCTGTTCAACTCCTTTTATTTTTGAAATTTCATTTTTCACCATATAATAGCGCGCAAAGATTTTTTGTTGATAGTCTTTATCTTTCCAGTTATATATATTTCGATATCGAATGGAAAGTACTTGTTCGCCTTTGAAACCTACATCTTTTGTATTCAAATATTGCACTTGTTGATAAACAATGTAAGAACCGATGATGAAAAACGTTGCAATAGCAAACTGAAATACCAACATTCCGTTGCGCAACCAAATTCCGCTTTTGCTTCTACCGAAATTGCCTTTCAACACTTTTAACGTCTCAAAATTGGCTACATAAATTGCTGGAAAAACACCTGCAACAGCTATCGTAAAAAAGAAAATTAAAATTAATTGTAGGTAAAATTGCTCGCCATGAATAAGTAATTTTTTGCTTAAAAATTCATTATAATAAGGCAACGAAAGTTCAACAATAACCAAAGAAAGCAAGATAGAAAACAACGTAATTAGTGTTGTTTCAAAAATAAATTGCTTAATAATATTCATTTTTGACGCACCAAGAATTTTTCGAACACCAACTTCTTTGGCGCGTTTTATGGCATTAGCTGTCGCCAAATTGATATAATTTACAATGGATAAAATCAAAATCAAGATGGATAATCCAAGCATAATCATCAAGAATTGGTAATTTCCTTTTCCTTCTGCAAAACCATCGGTTATGGAATGCAAACGGGATTTTGATAATGGTTCTAAAAAGAATTTTGTGCTTTCACCACCGTTCTTTTTCATCCATTCTTCTGGCGTAATTCCTTGTTCTTTTGCCCATCTTATTACACGATTTTCGAACATGATTTTCTCCATTCGAGCGGTAACTTTAGCCACATCATCTGGATTTTTAAATTTCAACATTAATCCGTGATTGAAATTTCCCCAATGATCGATGTTTTCTTGTAATTTTGGCTCAATCAAATTTGTAACCGCTTCTGGCATTAGTGATGATTTTCCTGGAATTTCATAAACACCTCTAATCACAAAAGTTTTTCCTGAATAACGCACTTCTTTTCCCATTGGATCTTCATTGCCAAAAAGCAAATCGGCAGTTTTCTTGGAAATAGCCATACTAGCATTGTCTTTCAAAGCTGTTTTTGCTGAACCTTTGATAAAAGGAAAAGGAAAAAATTCAAAAAAATTATTCTGAGAATCGGTTATTTTTACAATCTCTTTTTTGTTTTTGTACTGAATTATTTCTGTATAATACCAATTTTCGAGATAACAAAACGCTTCCAATTCAGGGAAATCTTTCTCAAAATATTTTTTTAGCGGTGCAACATTACTTGCCCAATACATATCTGGAGCAACTTGACTGATGGATTGAAAAACTTTGTCTTTATTAGGATTCCAAGCGTTGTAACTTTGTTCGTCGTTCCAATACAGAATAGCAAAAATTAATCCTGCAATTCCAATACTCAAACCTAAAACGTTCAAAGCTGTAAACAGTTTGTTGTTTTTGATTTGGAATAAAAATATGTGTAGCCAGTTTTTTAGCATGATTTGTTCGTTTTTGATTGATGATTTTGATGATTATCGTTTGTTCACTGAACCCGATGAACTTTTATCAGCATTTACTTGAGAAGGATTTCCGTAGTAATTAATATCAGCACTTGATGAAGCTGCTGCATCTAATGATTTTGAAACGGTAAGTGTAACATCGGCTGAACTACTGGCTTTTACTTTTGCATCAACTACCGATAAACCTTTTAAATCACATTCGCCCGAACTACTAGCTTTTACTTCAAGCGAAGTTGCTTTTCCGTCCAAAGTAACATCGCCCGAAGAACTCACTTCTACGTAAACCGTTTTTGCGTTTAGATTTCCTTTGACATCGCCACTTGAAGAAACATCGGCTTTGAAATCAGCACATTCAAAATTTCCTGAAACACTTCCTGATGAACTTGCTGCAACTTCTAATCTTTCCGTTGTATTCAAATTTTGAATTTTGATACTTGCCGAAGAACTAGCTTTGATTTCAGATAAAGATTTTCCAGTTACATAAACTTTTATAACATTAAAACTTACGCCATTGATGGTTCTTTTGTTCCATTTTTTTGATTTTGGCTTTTTGCCATTTTCAGTATCAACAAAAATTTTCAAGGTTTCGCCTTCTACTTCGGTTTTAATCATTTGCAATCTTTCGTTGTCATCTGTTTCAACTTTTATGCTATTTGAATTAGAAACAGTATATAAAACTTCAATTCCTTGTGAAGCTTTCAGTTTTGAAAAATCGCTTACATTTCTGTTTTCAGAAACTTGAGCTGTTGCTACTAAACCTACTAATAATGAGGTAATTGTTAAGATTAATTTAGTCATGATTTTATGTTTTAATTTTTTTTTAAGATACAAAAACATCTACGTTTCTGTTGTTATTTTTTTCAGAAAGTACCATTCCGTCTTTCATTACAATTGTTCTTTGCGAAAATGACGCGTCATAATCAGAATGCGTAACCATTAAAATTGTGGAACCGTTAGCATGCAAATCGGTCAATAATTCCATTACTTCATTTCCGTTTTTACTGTCTAAATTTCCTGTTGGTTCATCGGCTAAAATGATTTTTGGATCGTTAATCAAAGCTCTTGCCACAGCAACTCTTTGTTGTTGTCCACCCGAAAGTTGTTGCGGATAATGTTTCAATCGATGAGAAATTCCAAGTCTTTCGGCAATTGCTTCAACTTTTTTCTTTCGTTCCGATGAAGGAACATCGTTGTAAATCAATGGTAATTCGATATTATCAAAAACTGAAAGCTCATCAATCAGGTTAAAATTTTGGAAGATGAAGCCAATATTTTGTTTTCTGATTTTTGATTTTTCTTGTTCTTTAACACCAATCATTTCCTGATTTAATAATTGATAACTTCCGCTTGTTGCACCATCTAAAAGTCCAACAATATTAAGAAGTGTTGATTTTCCACTTCCTGATGCACCCATAATGGTTACAAATTCTCCTTGATTGATTGTGATTGAAACTTCGCTCAACGCTTTGGTTTCTACTTCTTCGGTTCTGAAGATTTTTGAAATTTTTTCGATTTTTATCATGACTGTTCGTTTTTTGATTGATTATTCTATGTTCAATATTTCTGCTTCTTGATAATCTTTATAGCTTGATGTTACCACTTGTTCGCCAGGTTTCAATCCGCTGATGATTTCGAAATATAACGGATTTTCTCTACCAATTTCAATGTTTCTTCTTTCTGCTTTGTTTCCTTTTACCACAAAAATCCATTTGCCCGAAGTTTCCTGATTAAAACTTCCTTTAGAAAGCACAATTGATTTTGTTTTTTCAGACAAAGTTAATCTAACCGCAAAACTCAATCCTTGTTGTAAATCTAAATTTTCATTGGACACAAAATTCAATTCCACTTGAAATCGTCCACTTTTAATCTCAGGAATGACTTTGGCAATGAGTACTTCTACTTGTTTTCCGTTGAAGTCAACTGCTCCTTTTTGACCTTGTTTTACTTTTGACAAATAAAATTCATCCACATCTGCCAATAATTTGTAACCTTTCATCACATCAATTTTTCCCAACGTTTGTCCTTGTTGATAGCTTTGTCCTAAAACTGGTTCAAACGATGATAATCTTCCCGAAAGTGGCGCAACAATTAAAAAATTCTTCTTGTTTATTCTTAAAATTCCCAAACTTTTCTCCATAATTCCGATGGATTGATTGAGTTGTCCAATTTGAATTTGATTGGCTTGTTTTTCTTTGGTTACACTTTGTTTGATAATATTCATTCGTTCTTTTTGAAAACGAAAATTCTCTTGTGTTTTTTCCCATTCGTTTTTGGCTAAAATTTCTTGTTCAAAAAGTTTTTTATTCAAATCATATAAATTTTTAGCATCCAAAAAATCGTGTTCGATTGAAACCAAATCTTTTGCCAAATTCAACTCTTGGTTTCGTAAATCCAATTTGGCTTTGTTCAGATTGTTAATTTGCTCAATAATGGCGGTTTCTTGTTGCATATAATTCAATTCCGTATTTGGATTGTACAATCTTGCCAACGGTTGACCTTGCACAACCATATCGCCATTGCTAACAAAAATTTCCTGAACCGATCCGCCTTCAACAATGTTGACCAACATCGAATTCATTGGTTCAACTCGCGCTTGAAAAACCATAAAATCTTCAAAAAAATCTTCTTCTACTGATTTAATCGTGATTTCTGATTTTTTAACATTGAACGTTCTCTTTTTTGTAATCATTGAAAAAGCGCCATATCCCAAAACCACAATTGCCAAAACAGCTATTGCCAGATACTTTTTTTTGTTACTTTTACGATTGATGACTGTATCCATTTTAAATTCTTTGATACGTATAAACACAATTTTATGCCAAAGTTTTAAAAACTGTAAGTTGTTGATTTATTATTATTTACAAGCCAATAAAAACTTTAAAGTGTTCATTATCGAACACCATTTGTACGAAACCGAACAGTGATGAAAAACTTTAATAGTAAAAAAAAATAAACCATTAAGAAATTAAGGTTCATTTAGAGAATTACAAAGCTTAATTTTCTTAACATCTTAATGGTTTAAACATAAAATAGATGAAAAAAACCAATGCCAACATTTTAGTCATAGACGATCAAGAAGATATTCTTTTTGCGGCAAAAATGCTTTTGAAGAAACATTTCGAAACCATTTTTACTCTAAACAATCCAAAAAATGTACTTCAATTATTAGCCGAAAACGAAATTGATGTTGTGCTTTTGGACATGAATTATCGTATCGGTTTTGAAGATGGACGCGAAGGTTTGTATTTTTTGAAAGAAATAAAAACGCTTTCGCCAAAAACCATTGTGATTTTAATGACCGCTTTTGGCAAGGTAGAAACTGCTGTTGAAGGTTTAAAAAATGGTGCATTTGACTATGTTTTAAAACCTTGGGAAAACGAAAAATTGCTTGAAACAGTAAAACAAGCTGTTGACGAAAGTAGAAAAAGCAGAAAAAAAGCAGAAAAAGAAACTCCAGCAGAAAATTATTTTATTGGCGAATCTAAATCGATACAAAAAGCATATTCTTTGGGTGAAAAAGTAGCAAAAACTGATGCTAATGTATTGATTTTGGGCGAAAACGGAACCGGAAAATTTGTGATGGCACATTATATTCATCAGAATTCCGATCGAAAAAATAATGCTTTTGTTCATGTTGATTTGGGTTCGTTGAATGACAACATTTTTGAAAGTGAACTTTTTGGTTATGCCAAAGGTGCGTTTACCGATGCCAAAACAGATACCGCTGGACGATTTGAAAACGCACAAAACGGCACTATTTTTTTAGATGAAATTGGAAACGTTCCCTTGCATTTACAATCCAAATTATTACAAGTTATTCAAACAAAAACGGTTACTCGCTTGGGCGAATCAAAAGCGCGACCTTTGAACGTTAGAATTATCACGGCGACCAATTTGAATTTGAAAGAAGAAGTCAGCCAAAAAAACTTCAGGGAAGATTTGTATTATCGAATCAACACTATGGAAATTACGCTGCCTTCATTGAAAGAACGAAAAGAAGATAAAATTCCGCTGGCGCAGTTTTTATTGAAAAAAATGATTTCAAAATACAATCGAAGCGAAATTATTTTCAGCGAAAAAGCTTTGGAACAAATAGAAAAACACGCTTGGAATGGAAACATCCGAGAAATGGAAAACCGTATCGAACGTGCCGTTATTTTATGTGAAAACAATACTATTTCGGCTTCCGATTTGGATTTAGAACAAATTACTGCTTTTGAAAATCGTGATGATATTCCGCTTTCGGATAGAGAAAAAATGACAATAGAAAAAGTATTGGTAAAACACGATTACAACATTAGTAAATCGGCAGAAGAATTGGGTTTGTCACGCGCTGCTTTATATCGAAGAATGGAAAAATACAACATTAGCAATTCGTAAAATGTTCAAAAATCAACAACTATATCATCAACTTTTTTTTCGGTTGATACTGGTTTTAATCAGTATTGGGTTGAGCATGTTTTTGTTTTCAAAAGATTTGCTTTACACCGGATTTTTTGTGGTATTTATTTCTGTTTTATTACTTTCTGAAATTTATTTTTTTACCAAAAACGTTTTGCAATTCTACGACCGAACGATTGCATCGATTTTACAAAATGATTTTTCTTCTGATTTTTCCAAACATAAATCCTATGAAAATTATTCCAGCTTATTCCAATTGTATGAAAAACTGAAAGACAAACAACACGAAGAACTTTCAAAAGACATTATTTATCGTTCGATTTTAAATAATATTGAAACCGGAATTATAATCTTGCAAAAGGAAAATGACGATTGGAATATCTTTTTGATTAATGATTATTTTTCGAAACATTTTACTGTGCCGAAAGTTTCAAAATGGCATTATTTGAAAAATCAATTGCCATCGCTTTGCAACATTATCGAAGAGCAAAATTTTCAGGAAATGAAAACTTCATTGCAAATTAGAGTGAACAAACAAGATACGCAAACGTTTATTATTCAGACTTCTGCAACTAAAACATTTAATCAGGAATACTATATTATTTTGCTCGACAGCATTCAAAAAGTGGTTGAGAAAAAAGAAAAAGAAGCTTGGATTAATTTGATGAAAGTGATTTCGCATGAGCTTTTAAATTCGCTTACGCCAATTCGTTCGCTGTCGCAAAATTTAAGTGAATTGGTGCAACAAGAAACGCTTTCTGCCGAAGATTTAGACGATATAAAACAAAGCGTTGCCACGATGCACAACCGAAGTAATCATTTGCAAGAATTCGTAGAAAGTTACCGAAAACTGGCAATGTTACCTTCACCAAAAAAGGAAAAAACAGAACTTTCGGAATTGGTAGAAAACTGTTTACAAATCATGCAACCGTTATTCAAAAAAGAAAAAATTACCATTACAAATTCGGTTGATTTTAACCGTTGGATTTTAGTCGATAAAAATCAAATGGAACAAGTCATTATTAATTTGCTAACGAATAGTATGTATGCTTTGGAAGACAAAGAAATCAAAGAAATTACGATTTCAGCCGAAGTGAAAGAAAAACGAATTTACCTCATCTTTACCGATACTGGAACTGGAATTGACGCTGCAATTGAAGACAAAATTTTCCTTCCGTTTTTTACCACGCGAAAAGATGGCGCAGGAATTGGACTGACGTTATCTAAAAACATTATTGAATCTCACGGCGGTTATTTGGCATTTGAAAATGGAGAAAATCAAACGAAGTTTACGGTTTGTTTGTTGGAGTAATTATTCTAAAATTTTCGGTTCCCAAAAAACCTTTTCAAAATCCACAATTTGGTTATCAACTATTTCAATTCCTTCATTTTCCAACAATTGTTGCATTAAATTGGTTCCTTCAAAATGATGTTTTCCAGAAAGTAATCCTTTTCTATTCACAACTCTGTGCGCTGGAACATCTTCAATATTGTGGCTTGCATTCATTGCCCATCCAACCATTCGTGCAGAACGAGCTGTTCCTAAAGCTTTTGCAATTGCACCGTATGACGTGACTTTTCCCTCAGGAATTTGACGGACAATTTCATAAACGCGTTCAAAAAAATTATCATTTGATAGTGTCTTTTTTTGAGCCATAACTTTTAGAAATAATAGTTTAAAATATTAATCAAAGTTAAAATTGCAACTAAACCCGTAATTATTCCGATGATAGTATTCATATTTCGAACAAAATAATTGGTTTTAGTTTTTAGCTTTTCAAAGAAAACAACGTAGCAATAAAAGCAAGTAAAAGAACCAATTACAACACCAAGAACGAAACTATAAATGGAGATTGATTGAAAAACAAAAAGTTTATATGAAGCTAATGTAATAGTAACCAAAACATAATATGGTATTGGGAAAAAGTTAATCGCAGATATCAACATTCCCATAAAAAAACGACTTCGTTTGCTTTTTAATTGAATGTTTTTTTCGTCTAATTGTGGCTTAGTTTTCTTAGCAAAAAATAAAAAATAAATAGAAATTACGGTGAAAATAGCCAAACCAATTTCGCGAAGTAACACTACAATATCTTCATTTTTATTGATATACTGTGCAAAAATTACAGAAATATATGTTTGAATAAAAATGATTAGCAAAGCGCCAAGCACAAACACTAAAGCTCTTCTTCTTCCATCAGTTACACTGACTTTTGCCGCTGTCATATTGATTAATCCTGGCGGAAAAATGCCAATAATCGCAGCTACAAATCCTGATATGAAGGGAAGAATTATGCTCATATTTTTAGTTATCAGTGTTCAGTCGCAGTTTTCAGTTAACCACTTTACTGAACACTTAAAAAATTACTTAATCTTAAAACGAATATACGTAATTGCTTTGTTAATTTCCAAATATTGATTTTCGTAAAACGTTTGAATTTCAGTTACTTCTTTTGGCGAACCTTCGTTTTTATACACATTATGATTGGCATATAATACTTCATGTCCTTCACCGTGAAGTAAACCAAGTGTGTAACCGTGCATAAATTCGCTGTCGGTTTTTAGATTGACAACACCCGATGGTTTTAGAATTTTTTTATACAATTGTAAAAATTCCGAATTGGTCATTCTGTGCTTAGTTCTTTTGTATTTGATTTGTGGATCGGGAAAAGTTATCCAAATTTCGTCGACTTCGTTTTGAGCAAAAATATGTTCAATTAGTTCAATTTGCGTTCTTACAAAAGCTACATTATTCATTCCCGTTTCGGCAGCGGTTTTTGCTCCACGCCAAAATCGAGCGCCTTTAATATCTATTCCAACAAAATTTTTATCAGGAAAACGCTCGGCTAATCCAACGGAATATTCACCTTTACCACAACCTAATTCGATAATAATTGGATTGTCATTCTTAAAAAAGTCGTTACTCCATTTTCCTTTTAACGAAAATTCACCGCTAACTACTTGTTCTCTTGTTGGTTGAAAAACATTTTCAAAAGTTTCGTTTTCCTTAAATCGTTTTAATTTATTCTTACTTCCCACAAACTTAATTTTTTGGTAAAAATAAGGAAATATAAAGTAACCTAAACTGTTTTATCTTTACATTTGATAAAGAACGAATCAATAGTTTGTTTCAGTAATTGTAATTCCTGCTTTCCGCTTCAATTCCCGAAAAAAATCGGGAGATTTTCGCTATAATCAGGGTTAAAATTGGAAACCATTTGATTTCTTGTAAACGAATAGAAACCTAAATAGCCGCGATTGAAGTGGAAATCCTGTCATTGTTCTGCAATTGTTAATGAGATTGCTTCTTTCCTTACAATGACAGATTGAAACGGAAAGCGGGAAAACGGATAACAAAAATGCCCGAATCATTCGCTCAAAATAAAAAAAATATTCTTGTCGCTCCTTTAAATTGGGGTTTAGGTCATGCAACTCGTTGTATTCCAATAATTAGAGAATTGCAAAAAAACGGATTTACTCCAATAATTGCTTCCGATGGAAGTGCTTTGGCATTGTTAAAAAAAGAATTCCCTAATTTGATTCATTTAGAGTTGCCTTCTTATCATATTGAATATGCTAAAAAAGCTGAAAATTTTAAATGGAAATTGATTAAAAACAGTCCAAAAACTATAAATGCAATTCTGGAAGAGAAGAAAATTGTAAAAAAATGGATGAAGGAATATGATTTGTATGGAATTATTTCCGACAATCGATTGGGCGTTTACAATAAAAAAATTCCAAGTGTTATCATTACGCATCAACTGACTGTTTTATCGGGGAAAACAACTTGGATTTCAAGTAAATTACATCAACATTTTATTGGTAATTTTAATGAATGTTGGGTTCCAGATTTTGATAAAACAACTAATTTTACTGGGAAACTTGGTCATTTGAAATCTACTTCACTTAATCTAAAATATATCGGAATACTTAGCCGTTTGGAACAAAAAGAACTTCCAAAAAAATATGATTTGATGGTTTTACTTTCTGGTCCAGAACCACAGCGCACCTTGCTGGAAGAACAACTAAAAATTCAAGTTCGAAATTATAACGGTAACGTAGTATTCATAAATGGAAAAATTGAAGAAAATCAAAAAATAGAAACCATAAACAATGTAACTTTTTACAATTTTATGACTTCTGGAGAATTGGAAATTGCTTTCAACGAAAGTGAAAATATACTTTGCAGATCAGGTTATACAACCATTATGGATTTAGTGAAATTGGACAAAAAAGCTTTTTTTATTCCAACGCCAGGACAATTTGAACAAGAATATTTAGCCAAAAGATTGAAAAGACATGGTATGATTCCTTATTCAAAACAAGAAGATTTTACGATTGAAAAAATAGAAGAAATTCAACTATATAGTGGTTTTCCAAAAGTTAAAGAACAAATAAACTGGAAACAATTATTGGTGCTTTTCGAGCGTGAATGAGAATTCTGAGCCTTTTCCGAATTCGCTTTCTACATACATTTTTTCGCCGTGAGCTTCAATAATATGTTTTACGATTGAAAGTCCAAGTCCTGAACCACCTTCACTTCTTGCTCCACTTTTATCCACTCTAAAAAAGCGTTCGAAAAGTCGTGGAATGTGTTGTTTTTCAATTCCTTCGCCATTATCTCGAATACGAATAATTAATTTGCTGTCGACCAAATCCTCGATAGTTACTTCGGTTGTTCCATTTTCTTTTCCGTATTTAATGGAATTCATAACAAGATTAGTAACTACCTGCTGTATTTTTTCTTTATCGGCAAAAACTTTTATAGCTTTATTGTATTTTACATCAAACATAAGAATGATGTTTTTTTTATCGGCACTCATTTCGAGCATATCGAAAACATTTTGAACCAATTCAACTATATCAAATCGAGAAAGTTCTAAATTGACATCGCCCATTTCAAGTTTAGCAATCATGTCTAAATCTTCTACGATATAAATAAGACGTTCAACACCTTTTTCAGCTCTTTCTAAATATTTTTTTCTAACTTTTTTATCGTCTAAAGCACCATCGAGCAAAGTAGAAAGATAGCCTTGAACTGTAAAAAGTGGTGTTTTCAATTCGTGAGAAACATTTCCCATAAATTCTCTACGGTATTCTTCACGAACTTTTAAGGTTTCGATTTCAAGTTTTTTATCGGTAGCAAACTTCTTAACTTGTTTGGTTAAAGTCGCCATATCGGTAGTTATCGGTTGGTTTCTAAACGAAGTCGACTCGAGAAGTGAAACGTCATCATAGATTTTTTTTACTCTTCTATATATGAAACGTTCCACTCGATATTGAATAACAAAGAATGAAAATGTTGCAATTGAAACAGCAAAAACCAAACAAATTGAAGCAGAAAATTTATTAAAAAACCACAGTAATAATCCAAGAAAACCTGTTGAGAAAATAGTAATATAAACGGATGAAACTAATGCAAACCGGTATGTTTTCTTGAATTTTATTGCCATTTTATCCTTCTAGTTTGTAGCCAACACCTTTGATGGTTTTGAATAATTCTTCGTCTATTTTTTCGCGCAATTTACGAATATGTACGTCAATTGTTCTTCCACCAACGATAACTTCATTACCCCAAACTTTATCTAAAATTTCTTCACGCTTGAATACTTTTCCTGGTTTTGAAGCTAATAAATAGAAAAGTTCAAATTCTTTTCGAGGCAAAATGATTTCTCTTCCGTCTTTTACAATTTTATATTCTTCGCGATTGATTTCTATTCCAGCTACGTTTAAAGTTTCAGAAGATTTTTCTTCGCTTTTTAGTCTTCTTAACAATGCTTTTACTTTACTAACCAATAATTTTGGTTTAATTGGCTTTGTAATGTAATCATCTGCGCCAGCGTCAAAACCTGCTACTTGCGAATAATCTTCACTTCGCGCAGTTAAAAAAGTGATGATAACATTACTAAGTTCTGGAAGTTTTCGAATGTTTTCACAAGCTTCCATTCCGTCCATTTCGGGCATCATGACATCCATAATAATAAGTTGCGGCAAGTGTTTTTTTGCCTTAGCCACAGCTTCTTTACCGTCTGATGCAGTGATTATTTGGTATCCTTCTTGCTCAAGATTATAGCCAACAATTTCGAGTATATCTTGCTCATCATCGACTAATAAAATTGTAATGTCTTTTTTTTTCATGGGTTGAACCTCTTTTAGAAATAGATACGCAAAAGTAAAGATAATACAAAATCATAAGTAAATGAAATGCTGAGTTAACCATAATTTAATATCATAACAATTTGGTAATCTTTTGGCAACAAAAAACTAATAAGTGAGTAACGTGGTCTTTACATTGGAGTAGTTCCTTTGCGCCAAAATAAAACACAACAAAATGAGACTTAAACTAATTGTTATCACTTTATTATTTACTTTGGTTGGTTTAGCACAAACAAAAGGAACCATCAAAGGTGTCATTACTGATAAAGATTTAAACAACGAACCTTTACCTTTTGCAAATGTAGTCGTTAAAGGAATGAATATCGCAACGACATCTGACGATAAAGGAAATTATTCCATTTCAATTGTTCCTGGAGAATATACTTTAGAGTTTAGTTTTTTAGGATATGAAAACGTTACAGAAACAGTAGTTGTCAAAGAAAACGAAACTTCAATCATTAATAAATCTATTGGTTCTGGAAGTTATACACTTCAAGATGTTGTGGTTCAAAAAGCGGCTAATCGCGAAAAGGAAACTGCTTTATTACTAGAACAAAAGAAAGCTGTTGAGATTAAACAAAGTATTGGTGCGCAAGAAATGTCAAGAAAAGGAATCAGCGATGTTGAAGAAGGTTTGACTAAAATTACTGGAATTACAAAAGTAGAATCAAAAGGATTGTTCATTCGAGGACTTGAAGACAGATATAACAATTTATTGATTAACGGATTAGCTGTTCCTTCAAATAGTCCGTTCAAAAAAATAATTCCATTAGACCAATTCCCAACGGATGTTGTAGGTTATATGGATGTTTATAAAACTTTCAATCCCGACATTTATGGTGACTTTGCTGGAGCAACAATTGATGTGACTACAATTCAACCTTCAGAAAGCAAAACAAAACTAACCTATGGAGTTGGTTATACAACAAATAATAATTCGAGCGATTTTTTACTTTCTTCCGATGCTGATAATACTAAAAGTTTCTTTGGTTTTGGCGGAAAAGAAAGAAATCTTCCATCATCTTATGGTTCAATTCCAAACGGAAAAATATCAAATGATTACAAATCAACTTGGGATGTTGAAAAAACTAAATCACCACTAAACACAAGCTTTGGTGTTTCGCATGCTGGAAAATTTTATGTTGGTAAAAACCAAAATAAGTTAAATTATGTTTTTGCAACTAATTTTGATAACACCTATCAAGTTAGAGAAGGTGTTGACCGAACTTTTTCGCAAGGTCAAGGAATATATGACAACAATCTAGTAAAAAAATCATATAAATTCAAAACTCAAGCTTCAACACTTGTTGGATTAAACTATAAAACAGATAGAGTAAAATTATTTTACAATGGTTTTTATCTAAAATCAACCGAAAATCTTATCCAAGACCAAGTTGGTTACACAAGAACTGCTGTTGATAATCCAAACGAATTTATACGTTTAAACCAATATGAGCAATCCGATTATTTTGCAAATCAGTTTTTTGGAAATTATAAAATCACTGCTGATGATAAACATTCTATAAAAGCTGGAATTTCATATACAAGAACAAAATACAATCAACCAGATAGAAAGTTTATCACAGGAACAAAAATTAACGATACAGAAATAAATACACAATACGGAAGCAATAATTTACTTCGTCAATTTTTCAATATTGATAATAATTTCCACATGTCTGGTAATGTTGAATACAACTACAAATTCGGAAAGAACGAAGATAAAAAACATAAAATCTCCTTTGGATATAATGGTTTTGCAGAATATATGGTTTCTAAATTCCGATTTACTTTTGGCGTTCCAAATGCTGGTGCAACACCATACAATATCGCTGTAAACGAAATTGATGCTGCTATTCAAAATGATATTGCTAATAACTTTTTATCCTTTACAGAACAATCTACGGCTGAGTGGAAAACTAAAATTTTTCAAAGAGCTGATGGAGTTTACACTAAGTTTTTATTCAATGCTTCAGAAAAATTAGAATTCAACATTGGAATAAGAGCGGAAAATACCATCAGAGAATATAAATTCAAATCGATTGTTGATCCTATTTCAAATCCTTACAGAAACAGGACAGACGAAAATTTATATATTCTTCCATCGATTAATGTAAAATATGAAACTACAGAAACAAGTAATTTACGTTTTGCTGCATCAAAGACTTACACTAAACCAGTACTTATTGAAAGCTTAGACATCAACATAATCAACGCAGATGGAACAACGCAAAGAGGAAATTCATTATTAGAAAATAGTGAAAACTATAATGCTGATTTAAAATTTGAAGTTTTCCCAACTAAAAACGAATTGTTTGCTGCAACAGTTTTTGCAAAATACATCGATAATCCAATCGAAAGAACAATTCAAGCAAGTGCAACTGGAAGTGGACAAACCATTACGTATTTCAACAATGATAGTGCAACTTTATTTGGTGCTGAATTCGAAGTCCTATTACAATTAAGTAGATTAAACAAGCGTTTAGAAGGTTTTTCATTTGGTTTCAACACTTCATTAATGATTACTGAAGCTACCGTTAATAAAAACAGAGATGGTTATTTTGATACTTTCGAAAAAAGAGATTTACAAGGTGCATCAAACTGGTTGGTTAACTCAGATTTGAAATATGAATTTGATTTAAGTTCAAAATGGAAAAACACTACATCATTAGTATATAGCGTTTATGGCGAAAGAATTTATGCAGTTGGTGTAGCAGGAAACGATCATATTTATGAAAAACCATTCCACAAACTTGATTTTGTTTGGGGAAGCAACATTAATAAAAAATGGGATATTAAATTCTCAATCGATAATATTTTAAATCCAATTTACAAAAGAGAAATGGGTGAAGACAGTAAATTAACTATTGACGAATCATCATTATTACTAGAAAGTTACAAACGAGGAGTAGGATTTTCAACAAGTTTATCATACACATTCTAAGAAATAAAAAGAGCTCAAATTAAGAGCTCTTTTTTTATTCATAATTACGAAACATTCGTTTTACAATTAAATGATTTTCTAGTAACTTTTAAATAATACTTAGCAAACGTTTAAAAAACATTGTCGAATTAGTTTTGTCAAAACAATTAAAACACAATTTAAAATGAAAAAATTACTATTAAGCTTGACTATTTTATCAACTCTTTTTGTTGGATGTTCAACTGATGACGATGAAACTACAATCCAACCAGTTGAAGGAGAACTTACAGGTTCAATAACTACAAACAGAACAATTGCATTTGGAAATTATACATTAAACGGAATTGTTACTATCGAAAATGGAGTAACTGTCACTTTTGACGCTGGTTCAAAAATCACCGCAAATGCTGCAAATGGTGTTGATGCAATCGTTGTAAAAAACGGTGGAAAACTTATAATGAATGGAACTGCTACACAACCAATTGTTTTAACAGAACCATCTGCAACTCCTGGTTCTTGGGGTGGAATAATTATATATGGTGATGCTCCAATTAATGGTGCTGGTGGAGTTACAACAAAAACATCTGAAGATGGATTAAATTTATCTTATGGTGGAACAAATGCTGCTCACAATGGTGGAACTTTACGTTACGTAAGAGTTGAATATGCTGGTAAAAAAATTACTGACGGAACAAGTGAAATGAATGGTTTTTCATTCTATTCAGTTGGTTCAGCAACAACTTTAGATCATTTAGTTTCTTATAAAGGTGCTGATGATGGATTTGAATTCTATGGCGGAACAGTAAGTGCAACAAACTTAATTTCTTATGGAAATTATGATGACTCTTTTGACTGGCAAGATGGCTGGAAAGGTCAAAACAACTCAAACTGGTATGCGTACCAAGTTGGAACAGGAAACTTTGGAATGGAAATCGAAGCATCAAATAACAATAATGCTTATTGGCCAGTAATAACAAACATTACATTAAAAAGAGCTGCAGGAACAGTTACTGAAGGTGGTTCTTCTGCTGCTGAGTATGATGCAATCCAATTCAAAAAACAAGGAAATGGTGATTTCTCAAACGTGGTAATCTCAGGTTATACAACAGCAAGTTCAACAGCAGTAAGAATTCAAGATGCTGCTACAAATACTGACCAAGTTAATGCTAACAAAATTAAATTAACTTCAATGAAAATCACTGATGGAACTTCACAATATCTTGGAGCTGGAGCATTAACTGTAAGTTTCCCTACTGGACAATTCACAACTAGTGAAGCTGCAACTGGTGCAAGCATTACAACTGGAACTTGGGCAACAGTAAACGGAACCAACTTAGTTCAATAAATTCAGTAGAATTTCTTAATAATTTCACAAAAAATGCCTTCCTAACACGAAGGCGTTTTTTTTGGTATAGTATTTGAAATAATTTTTCTATATTTGTAACAACCAAATTTTTGTCATGGCAAAAAACTACTTTAATATTACTTTACTTTTTTGTTTGTTTTCTTTCTCAGCAATGGCTCAAGAAGGAAAGCCACAACAAAATGATGGCTTAGGTTTCTATCCAAACCCAGTGAGTAATGGTAAAATATACATTACTTCTAAGACAAGTTTGGAAAAAGAAATCATGATTTTTGATGTTCTTGGTAAAAAAGTGCTACAAACTACCACTACAACCAAAGAATTAAACATCAGCTCTATTCCTACAGGTGTTTACATCATTAAAATCAAAGAAGAAGAAACTACAGTAACTAGAAAACTAATTGTCAGATAGTTGATTCTTCATTCTTAATCGTTTTTTAACCTTTTTTTTACGTTTTTTATTTTCACTAAAGTTTTTTTGTGCTTATATTTGTGGGCTAATTAAATTTAAAAAAATGAAAAAAATTTACTCTTTATTATTTTT
>DAOLYL010000017.1:0-16272 GCA_035425765.1 Flavobacterium sp.
TGTTTTGGCTTTTTAATTTGTTAACACCATTTGCCACAATTCGAAGTGCATCGATGTCCAAACCAGAATCTGTTTCGTCTAGAATCGCTAATTTTGGTTCTAACATTGCCATTTGGAAAATCTCGTTACGTTTTTTTTCTCCACCCGAAAAACCTTCGTTTAACGAACGTGAAAGAAACTTACGATCGATTTCTAATAATTCTGATTTTTCACGGATTAATTTCAGCATTTCGTTGGCTGGCATTTCTTCTTTTCCGTTAGCTTTTCTGTTTTCGTTTATCGATGTTTTGATAAAATTGGTAACCGAAACTCCAGGTATTTCTACAGGATATTGAAACGAAAGGAAAACACCTTTGTGTGCGCGTTCTTCTGGAGCTAATTCTGAAATATCTTCGCCGTCTAAAACAATTTCACCATCGGTAACATTGTAATTTTCGTTTCCAGCAACTATTGATGCAAATGTGCTTTTTCCAGCACCATTTGGACCCATAATTGCGTGAACTTCTCCGGCTTTTACCTCAAGATTTATTCCTTTTAATATTTCTTTATCTTCAATTGAAGCGTGTAAATTTTTTATTGATAACATAATTAATTTGGAAATTTAATAATTTGGAAATTTGGAAATTCCAAGTTTATTTTTGTTTTGATGTTATTATTATTTTATTGACTATTCGTGATATATTATTTATTTGTTCAATTAATTCATCGGAATTTGGGTAGTTTTCTGAATATTTACAGAGTTCCAACCAATATATCGTTTCTTCTATTTCTTTCGCAGCAATTTTAAATTTATGGATGAAATCTGCTTTACTTTCTGCATTTTGTGCTTCTCTTATATTTGCTCCAATTGATGTTCCTGATTTTAAGAGTTGATTTGCAATTACAAACTTTTTGGCTAATTGTAAATCTTCGCAATACTTAACAATTTCCAATGCAAATTGAAACGTTAATTTTATAATGACATTTTCCTTTGCTTCCATTTTCAAATTTTCAAATTAGCTCATTTTCAAATTAACCAACTGAACCTTCTAACGAAATTTCTAATAATTTCTGAGCTTCCACAGCAAATTCCATTGGAAGTTTGTTCAAAACTTCTTTGCTGAAACCATTTACGATTAACGCAATTGCTTTTTCAGTCGGAATTCCTCTTTGGTTGCAATAAAAAACTTGATCTTCACCGATTTTTGAAGTTGTTGCTTCGTGTTCGATTTTGGCAGAAGTATTTTTACTTTCGATGTACGGAAATGTATGCGCACCACAATTATTTCCCATTAAAAGTGAATCACATTGCGAAAAGTTTCGAGCATTATCGGCATTGGCAGAAATTCGAACCAAACCTCTGTAACTATTTTGTGATTTTCCTGCCGAAATTCCTTTAGAAATAATAGTCGATTTGGTGTTTTTACCCAAATGAATCATCTTCGTTCCGGTATCGGCTTGCTGGAAATTATTGGTAACCGCAATCGAATAAAATTCTCCAATTGAATTATCGCCTTTTAAAACCACCGATGGATATTTCCAAGTTACAGCCGAACCAGTTTCTACTTGTGTCCATGAAATTTTTGCGTTTTTCTCGCAAATTCCTCTTTTGGTAACGAAGTTAAAAACGCCACCTTTTCCTTCTTTATTTCCTGGATACCAGTTTTGAACCGTTGAATATTTTATTTCGGCATTTTCCATCGCAATTAATTCTACAACAGCTGCGTGCAACTGATTTTCATCACGACTTGGTGCTGTACAACCTTCAAGATACGAAACATAACTGCCTTCGTCGGCAATTAAAAGTGTTCTTTCAAATTGACCTGTACCAGCTTGATTGATACGGAAATAGGTTGATAATTCCATTGGACAACGAACGCCTTTTGGAATATAACAAAAACTTCCATCGGAAAAAACAGCTGAATTTAAAGCTGCATAAAAATTGTCTTTTTGTGGCACAACCGTTCCTAAATATTTTTGAACTAAATCTGGATATTCGCGAATAGCTTCAGAAATACTCATGAAAATAATTCCTTTTTCAGCCAATGTTTTTTTGAAAGTTGTTGCCACCGAAACTGAATCGACAACAATATCCATTGCGACATTGTTCATCATTTTCTGCTCGTCAATAGAAATTCCTAACTTTTTATACATTTCTAAAAGGTCTGGATCTACGTCGTCAAGCGTTTTGTTTGGATCGGCTTTTTTTGGTGCCGAATAATACGAAATCGCCTGAAAATTTGGTTTTTCATAATGAACATTTGCCCATTCTGGTTCTACCATTTCTTGCCAAGCACGAAAAGCTTCAATACGCCAATCGGTCATCCATTGCGGTTCTTCTTTCTTTTTAGAAATCGCACGAACAATATCTTCGTTTAACCCAATAGGAAACGTTTCCGAGTCTAATTCGGTGTAGAATCCGTATTCGTATTCTTTATTTTCTAATTCGACTTTTAAGTCGTCTTCGGTGTATTTTGCCATTTTTTTTAAATTAACCCTGACAGAGTTTTGAACTCTGTCAGGGTTGAAAATAATTTAATTTTTATAATGAAAATGATTCTCCACATCCACAAGTTCTACTCGCGTTTGGATTATTGAACACAAATCCTTTTCCATTCAATCCGCCTGAGAATTCTAAAATTGTTCCTGCTAAATACAAGAATGATTTTTTTTCTACTGCTATTTTTACATTATTATCTTCAAAAACTTTATCGTTTTCTCCTATTTCTTTGTCAAATTTTAATTCATATGACAAACCTGAGCAACCACCGCTTTTTACGCCAACACGAACGTAATCTTTGGCTGCATCAAAACCGTCTTCTTCCATCATGGAAGCGATTTTTTTACTTGCTGATTCAGAAACTTGTATCATTGTCTATTTTGATTTTGTCTAAATTAACTGCAAAGATACTTCATGTTGGCTATTTTGCAACATAATCTAACATTTTTATAACGAATGGTGAAATAGAAAAAATTGATTTTTAATTCTATAAATTTGTAGAAAATAGAAAAAAAATGAAAATCTACCCTATAGAAGCCGGAAATTTCAAGCTAGATGGCGGAGCAATGTTTGGCGTTGTACCAAAAACTATTTGGCACAAAACCAATCCGGCAGACGAAAATAACCTCATCGATATTGCTGCAAGATGTATGCTTATTGAAGACGGAAACCGATTAATTTTGATTGATACCGGAATGGGAAACAAACAATCGGAGAAATTTTTTGGTTATTATTCACTTTGGGGAAATGATTCTCTAGATAAATCTTTAGCAAAACATGGTTTTCACCGTGATGATGTAACTGATGTTTTCATGACACATTTGCATTTTGACCATTGCGGCGGAAGCATAAACTGGAATGCAGCCAAAACAGGTTATGAAGTAGCATTCAAAAATGCTAAATTTTGGACGAACGATAACCATTGGGAATGGGCAACAAAACCCAATAATCGTGAAAAAGCATCATTTCTTTCAGAAAATATTCTGCCAATGCAAGAAAGCGGTCAACTGAATTTTATCAAAAGACCAAATGGTGATTTTGGATTTTCGGAAGAAATGAATTTTGGAATTTTCTACGTTGATGGTCATACCGAAAAAATGATGATTCCACATATTCAATATCAAGAAAAAACGATTGTTTTTTGTGCTGATTTAATTCCGACTGCTGGACATTTACCATTGCCGTATGTTATGGGTTATGACACGCGACCTTTATTGACAATGCCTGAAAAATCAAAATTTTTGACTTCGGCTGCCGAAAATAATTATTTTCTTTGGCTAGAACACGATGCACATAATCCGATAATTACCGTAGAAATGACAGAAAAAGGTGTTCGATTGAAAGAACGATTTAAAATTCAGGATATTTTATAAATTTCTATGCACCAAAACCTAAAACAATAGTAAAACCAGTGAAATTCACTGGTTTTTTTGCGAAATTATCAAAAAAATACTTCCAAAATTCACTAAAATCAAAAGGGTTAAAAATATTTTTAGAACTACTTTTTTATATTTTTGATTTAAAGTCAAATTAATAAACTGATACTAAAAAATTGTTAATGCTTTTATTTGTTGGTGGAAAAGAAATTATTTTTACAACCATCCATAAATTTTAGAAAAATGAAAGTTATATTTTATTCACTTATTGCTACTTTTTCGATATCAGCGGTTGCTCAAGATTCAACTTCTCGATACACCAAAAAGATTCCTCTAACTGAAACCGAACTTCAGCGTTGGAGTCATCTTGATTTAGAAAAAGATTCCATTCCAGGAATGAGTGTTGATAAAGCGTATGCTGAACTTTTAAAAGATAAAAAAGGCGCAAAAGTTATTGTTGCCGTAATCGATTCGGGAACTGACATTGATCATCCGGATTTAAAAGGTGCCATTTGGACTAACCCAAAAGAAATCGCTGGCAATAAAAAAGACGACGATAAAAACGGCTATGTTGATGATATTCATGGCTGGAATTTTCTTGGCGATTCATACAACGAAACGCTAGAAATGACTAGAATTTTGAAAAAAGCAGATGATGGTTCAGAAGTTTACAAAAAAGCTTTGGCAGATTATACAAAACAATACAACAAAATGATGGGTTACAAACAACCTGTTGATATGTTGTATGAAGCCGATAAAACCATTCGCGAAGAATTAAAAAAAGACGATTATACGCTGGAAGAATTGAAAAATGTGTCTTCGGTAAAATACAAATTGTATCAAAGTAAAATGATTTTACTGTCGTATGCTGAAGATGTTGGCGAAAAATTCAGAGAAGATTTAACTTCGTTCAAAAATCATGTTTATGACAACCTAAATTATAAACTAAACAAAGAATTTGATGGTCGAAAAGTAGTTGGTGATAATCCCGAAAACTATGACGATAGAAAATACGGAGACAACAAAGTCTTTGGTCCAAACAAAGAAAACACCGAACATGGAACACACGTTGCTGGAATTATTGCCCAAAAAAGAAGTAACAATATTGGTGGCGATGGCGTTTCAAACAATGTAGAAATTATGGCAATTCGCGCTGTTCCAAATGGTGATGAATATGACAAAGACATTGCTTTAGCCATTCGTTATGCGGTTGATAACGGAGCAAAAGTCATCAACGGAAGTTTTGGAAAAGATTTTTCACCACATGCCGAATGGGTTTGGGAAGCAATAAAATATGCCGAAAGCAAAGACGTTCTATTTGTTCATGCCGCTGGAAATGATGGAAAAGACATTGATGTTGAAGAAAATTTTCCAACAGACAGCCAAGACAAAAACACCGAAATCGTTTCAAATTTTTTACAAATTGGTGCGTTAAATTATGAATATGGCGAAAAAATTATCGCTGATTTTTCAAATTATGGAACCAAAAATGTAGATATTTTTGCGCCTGGAGTTAAAATTTATGCCACTTTACCCAACGGAAAATTCAAATATTTACAAGGAACATCAATGGCTTCGCCAAATGCAGCTGGAGTTGCGGCTTTAATTCGTTCGCATTATCCAAATTTAAAAGCTTCGCAGGTAAAAGAAATCATCATGCAATCGGGAACACCAATTGATATGGTTGTAAATGTTGGCGAAAATGGCGAAAAAAGAAACTTCTCCGAAGCATCAGTTTCTGGAAAAATTGTAAATGCTTACAATGCTTTAAAAATGGCGGAAGAATTATCCAAACAGCCAACATTAGAAAAGAAAATAAAAACATAATACAACAAAAATGAGACTAACTTTTGCCCTAAGTTTACTTATCGGAACACTATTTTGCAACGCTCAATCAAAAAAATATTGGCAACAAAAAGCAGATTATAAAATGGAAGTTTCCGTTGATGCAAAAAATTATCAATACAAAGGAAAACAAAAATTAGTTTACAAAAACAACTCCGAAGACACGCTTCGAAAAGTCTATTATCATTTGTATAACAATGCTTTTCAGCCCAAAAGTGAAATGGATTGTCGTTTGCACAGCATTCCTGATCCCGATGGAAGAATGGCTACCAAAACAAAAGATTCTGAAGGAAAAGAAGTTAGAGAAAGCCGAATTGCTAAATTAAACCCTGATGAGATTGGTTATTTAAAAATTTCAAATTTCAAACAAGATAACGTTTCTGCAAAAACCGTTGAAAAAGGAACTATTTTAGAAGTAACGCTAAACAAACCTATTTTACCTGGAAAATCAACTTCTTTTACACTAGATTTTGACGGTCAAGTTCCAGTTCAAATTCGTCGTTCGGGAAGAAATAACTCTGAAGGTGTAGAATTTTCAATGGCACAATGGTTTCCAAAAATTGCCGAATTTGATTTTGAAGGTTGGCATGCTGATTCCTACATTGCAAGAGAATTTCATGGTGTTTGGGGAAATTTTGATGTAAAAATCACTATCGACGCAGCTTATGTTCTTGGCGGAACTGGTTATATAAAAAACAACAACGAAATTGGTTTTGGATATGAAGACAAAGGCAAAATAGTAAAAAAAGATCCAAATGCTAAAACACTTACTTGGCATTTTATCGCGCCAAATGTTCATGATTTTACTTGGGCTGCGGACAAAAATTATCTTCACGATGTAGTTCAAATACCAAACGGCGCAACGCTACATTTTTTATACAAAAACAATCCAAAAATAATTGATACTTGGAAAAAATTGCAGCCAAAAACAGTTCAATTAATGCAGATTTATAATGAACTCGTTGGAAAATATCCTTATAAACAATATTCTGTAATTCAAGGTGGTGATGGCGGAATGGAATATGCAATGTGTACACTAATTTTGGGCGAAGGAACTTTGGACGGAATTGTAAACGATGTTATTTCGCATGAAATGGCGCATTCGTGGTTTCAACATATTTTGGCTTCAAATGAATCGAAACATCCATGGATGGACGAAGGATTTGCAAGTTATATTGAATACATTGCTGTAAATGAAATCACTGGGAAAAACCTTGCTAATCCATTTAAAGATTTTTATAATGCGTATTACAATCTAGTAGAATCGGGTAGAGAACAACCTTTAACAACTCACGGCGACCGATTTGATTACAACAGAAGTTACAGCACAGCTTCTTATTATAAAGGCGGACTTTTCTTGACACAATTAGAATATCTTATTGGTAGAGAAAATACTAGAAAAACATTAAAACGATTTTTTAACGAATTCAAGTTTAGACATCCAACGCCAAATGATATTAAACGAACAGCTGAACGCATTTCGGGAGCAGAATTAGACTGGTATTTAACCGATTGGACAAAAACCACAAACACCATTGATTATGCCATAAAATCTTTTGAAAACAATGCTATTTCGCTCGAAAGAATTGGAAGAATGCCGATGCCAATAGACATTTTAGTAGAATATACCGATGGTTCAAAAGAGAGTTTTTATATTCCGCTAAAAATGATGTACTTTCAAAAAGAAAACCCAAATCCAACCATCAAAAGAACAGTTTTAAAAGATTGGTCTTGGGCTGAGCAAACATATACTTTGCAACTACCAAATCAATCAACTGTCAAAAAAATAACAATTGATCCAAGTGGTTTTATGGCAGATATCAAACTTCAAAACAACACATTGGAAGTGAAATAATACAAAAAGCGTTCTCAAAAAAAGGACGCTTTTTTTTTGGAATAGAATTTGTAGATTTACCACAAATATTTATTCGATTATGAAATACCTTAAAATCCTTTCTTTGTTTTTGATATTTAGTTTTGGCGTTCAAAATAGTTCGGCACAACCTATTCGTTTTAAATCCAGTAGCGTTAGTTTTACAGACAAAGACACTAAAGGAAATTGGAACGAATGGTCTGAGTTTGTTGATGCAAATGTGTTAATTACTCTTGATCCAAAAAAAGATTTAATTACAATAAATTCTTCTGAAGTTCAGTCGTTTAAAATTAAAGCTTATGGCGAAATTGAAGATAATGATGAAGTGAATATTGTTCCTTTTGAATGTATGGACAATAAATTTTCTAAATGTAATATCGTAATTATTACAAAGAAAAAAGAAAACAACCGAATGCAAATTTATATCAATTACAACGAAGTAAAATTTGTTTACAACATTTACAATGACAACTAAAAATGGATTTCAACTATCCGAAGATTGAAAAGCTCAAAAGCAAAAAAACGATAGATTCTCTTTTTACCGAAGGGAAATCAGTTGGTAAATATCCGTTGCGATTAGTCTTTATTCAAGAAGATTTTGAAGATGATGTTCCACTAAAAATGGGCGTTTCGGTTTCAAAAAAATATTTCAAAAAAGCCGTTGATAGAAACTATTTCAAGCGTGTTCTTCGCGAATGTTATCGACTGAATAAACACATTTTGATTGAAAATTTAGACCAAAAATATTGCCTGATGTTTTTCTATCAAACCAAAGAAAAACTGAGTTATCAGGAAATTAATGAAAAAACAATTCAGCTATTTGAAAAATTTGTACTTTCATTAAGAAAAAAAGACGAAGAGAATAACTAATTTCGTTAGAAATAAGCATTTATAAAACACATTTTCATGTTTTCAAAAATTAAAAAACGATATATCATTACGGTTCTTTTGAGCGGATTTTTCTTTGTTGGCGTAAGTTTCAAAGAAGATTTTTTTGAAATTGCAAAGCAAATCGAAATATTCACCAATATTTTCAAAACCGTAAATCAAAATTACGTTGACGAAACCAATCCGTCGGAATTAATGGATAAAGCCATCAAAAGTATGTTGGCTGATATTGATCCATACACCAATTATTTCAACGAACAAGACGTAATCAAGTTCAAAATCAACAATACTGGTGAATATACCGGAATTGGCGCCATGATTACTCGAAAAGACGATAAACTTATCATCAAAGAACCATACAAAGGATTTCCTGCCGATAAAGCTGGACTAAAAGCTGGTGACGAAATCACGCAAATTGGAGATGTGTTACTTTCTGATTTCAAAGATGATGCTTCACAGCTGATGAAAGGTGCAAAAAACACCAAAATCGACATTAAATACCTTCGTCAAGGAAAACCAATGTCAACCCAAATAACATTGGACGAAGTTGAAATAAAAGCTGTTCCGTTTTTTGGAAAAATTGACGAAAAAACTGGTTATATTGTTTTGTCTCAATTCAATAAAAAAGCATCTTCAGAAACCAGAGAAGCTTTGGAAAAACTAAAAAATGATGGCGCAACACAAATCATTCTCGACCTTCGCGGAAATCCTGGCGGATTGCTTCACGAAGCGGTAAATATTTGTAATTTATTTGTGCCAAAAGGCGAAATTATCGTGACCACAAAATCCAAAAACGAAAAGTACAATACTACGTATAAAACCACTCGCGAACCAATTGATACACAAATTCCGATTGCTGTAATTGTTGATGGGAAAAGTGCTTCGGCTTCAGAAATTGTTGCTGGCGCTTTGCAAGATTTAGATCGTGCCGTTGTTGTTGGCAGCAGAAGTTTTGGAAAAGGATTGGTGCAACGACCATTTGATTTGACTTATGGAACGCAAGTAAAAGTCACTATTTCAAGATATTACACGCCATCTGGAAGATGTATTCAAGCATTGAATTATGGCAAAAAAGACAAAAACGGAAAAGCAACCAAAACCGACGAGAAAAACTTCACCGCTTTTAAAACCAAAAACGGAAGAACGGTTTATGATGGCGGCGGAATTTTGCCCGATGTAGAATTAGAAGAAACAAAAATGAGTTCAATAGCCGAAGCGTTGCAAAAAAACGATGCGATTTTCAATTATGTAACCAATTATTATTACAAAAATCCTTCGCTTGGCGACAAAATTCCAACTTTGACTGATACTGATATTGCCGATTTTAAAGCATTCATCAAAAAAGAAAAAATCAGTTTTGATACCGAAACTGAATTGGCTTTGAAAACCACTTTAGAAAAAGCCAAAAAAGAAAAAATTGATGCTACAATTGCAGCAGAATATCAGCAACTTTTAACTGCTTTGCAAAAAAGCGAAGAATCATTGATTGACAAAAACAGTAAAGAAATTAAGAATTTACTGCTGGACGAAATCATCAAAAGATACCAATATAAAGAAGGTTTGTATCAGTATTACACAAAAAACAACAGCGAAATTAAAAAAGCTATTACTTTATTCAATAACATTGCAGAGTACAACAAAATTCTGAAAATTTAAGAATGCGATTTTTAACACTTTTACTGCTTTTTAGTTTTGGTTTTCTTCATGCTCAAGAAGAAGCAGTTCATTCTGTATATTTTGATTTTGATAAATCTAATCTGAATGAAAAACAAGGTGAGGAATTAATTAATTTCATCAAAAAGATAGATTCCACTCGTATAGAGTCAATTGAAATATTTGGCTACACTGATGATATTGGTAAAGAAGCTTATAATTTTAAATTATCTACTAAACGAGCGTCTTCTATCCAAACCAAAATTATTGAAAGTGGAATTAAAAATAAAATTATCGTTACCATTGAAGGAAAAGGCAGGATTTTAATTGATGATGATATCGTTGAAAATCTTCCTGAAAAACGCTCAAAAAACAGAAGAGTTGATATTGTAATCAACTTAAAACCATTGCCAAAAATTATAATTCCAGGTTATTATAATTCCATTCAAAAAAATCACATTGTTGGCGATCACATTTATCTTGACAACATTCTTTTTGAAAGAGGAAGTAGTAAACTAACTTTTAAAGCAAAAACAGAATTAGACAAAATTTCAAAACTTTTGCATAAATACAAAAATTTGCAGTTTGAAATTCAAGGACACGTTTGCTGCACACCACCATACCAAAAAGAAGCTATAGATAAAGACACAAGAAAAAGACAACTTTCTACCAACAGAGCCGAATCGGTTTTTAAATATTTAGTTTTCAAAAAAATTCCAAAAAATAGAATGACTTTCAAAGGTTATGGAAATACTGTTCCGCTAGGAAAAGGCACTGAATATGACAGAAGAGTTGAATTATTAATTACGAAGATTTAGCTTTTCTTCATTTCAATATGCGGAATATCATCTTCAAGATACATTTCGCTGGTTTGAATAAAACCATGACTTTCGTAGAATTTCTTCAAGTACAATTGTGCCGAAATAGTAATTTTGCTTTCGCCAAAATAAATTCGGATGCTTTCAACAGCTTCACGCATCAAGATGTGACCAATTTTTCGCTCTCTACATTCAGGATGTGTTACAACGCGACCAATTGATGCTTCGGTGAAATAATCGTTGGGTTTAAACAATCGTGCATACGCTACAATTTTCCCTTCAAACGTTCCTAAAAGATGTAATGCTTTCTCGTCTTTGCCGTCAATGTCTAAATAAACGCAGTTTTGCTCAACGACAAAGACTTCACTTCGCAGTTTTAGCAATTCATATAGTTCAAGCGAAGAAAGTGTCTCAAATCGCTTTGTTTTCCATTCTAGCAACATGGTTTATTGTTTTTTGGGAATTCTAATCGTTTTTATGATTGATTCTAGTTCGAACATTAAATCTCGTTTTTCTTTTGATGGCGCATAACAAAATCCTTCTAGAATTAAAATTCGATTATTTGCTTTGTCTTTTATGGCGTAATTTATAAATGGTCCAGACATGAAGTCGTTGTTCATTTGCCATGTTCCTTTGGTTTCAAAAACATTATAATCATTAAATTTTATTTTTGAAAAATAAGGGGAATACGCTTCTTCGGTCAACATTCTTGCTCTGTTTCCTTTGGCATGAATGTATAATTTTCCAATGGAATCTCTGGTGCGAACAATATCGTTCACGGTGTTATAATTATGAATGCTTTTGTAAGGAACTTGATAAATAACTAAACTGGCATTTCCGCTGGTGATTTCTTTTTTTAACCAAATAAAATTCTTTCGTCTCATGACATATTCATATTGAGATGGAATGTCTAAATCGATATTGAATTTTACTTTAATTTTTTTGGTGTCTTGAACGGAGTCTGCAATTATTTTTTGAGCAGCTTCGATTTCTGTGTTTCGCATTCGACGAATAATTTCTGACGAATATTTTTCAAGTATTGCAATGATTTCATTAGTTGATTTTCCATTGATGTGAATAGCGTTTTGTGGATTCGAAAACTCATTTACTCTGATTTCAAATAAATTTTTATCGCTTTTTTTAACGATAATCATATTTCTACTTCCTGTAGAAAATCCTTCGAAAAGCTTAACCGGATATTGTTTTATTGTAAAAAGTGGCTCTTCTTGTGGCAGTCCTAAAACGGGTGAAGCAAATTTATTTCTGATGCTATCGCCAACTTCTGAATTCCATAATTGGTCATCAATAATCACCGATATAGTATTAATTGCACTAGAAGTTTCTTCGTTCAGCGAATCGGTTTTCTTTTGACAGGAAAGAAAAAATGAAATTGTTAGAAATAAAAAAAGGGTTTTATTCATGACTAATGAAATAAAACCCAAATGTATTGAAGATTTTCGGATTAACCGTTAATTTTAAGTTTCATGCCTGGTTTTAAGCTTTCCACTTTGCTACCATTCCATTTTTTGATATCAGAAATAGTTACTCCAGATTTTTTGGCAATGCTATAAAGCGAATCACCGTTTTTAACTAAATAAAGTTTATCTTTTGATTTATCATTGTTAGCAACAGCTTCTTTTTTTGAAGGTTTAGAATCGTTTACAACAAATAATTTTTTAGATACAATTAGTTTTGAACCTACTTGAATATCAGTTCCTTCTAATTCGTTCCAATCTTTTAAATCAGAAAGAGAAGCGTTATATTTTTTGGCAATTGCACCAAGATTATCGCCGCTTTTCACAGTGTATTCTACAATTTTAGTTTCGGTTTTAACTTCTGATGTCTCTTCGTTTTTGTCTTCTTTTGAGTTCATCAAAGCTAATTTTGAACCCAACTGAATGTTTCCGTCTTCAAGATTATTCCATTTTTTTAAATCTTCCAAACTAACATTGAATTTTTTAGCGATGTAAAAAAGATTATCTCCTTTTTGTACTTCATAATAATCTTTTGGATTTTGAGTAGCATCGTCATTATTTTCAGATGAAGCAATTGCATCATTTTCAATGTTTTCAATAATTTTTGGTTGTTTGATTTCTTTTTTAACGGTTGTTACAACTCTTTCGTTTTTAACGATTTTTAAATTGGCGCCAAGCATAATGTTGTTACTTTTTAGCTTGTTCCATTTTTTTACTTGAGCTACAGAAACGCCATGTTTATCAGCAATTTCTCCAAGATTATCACCGCTTTTTACTTTATAAAACTTCGTGACATCTTTATAAGTAACCACTTTTTCCTCTTTGAAAACTTTCTTTTCGTTTGATGCTAATGATTCTTTTACAGAAGTTGTATCCGATTTGATAGCTTTTTTTGTTTGAACGGCTATGCTTTCATTGGTATATACTTTTAAATTTCTACCAAGCGGTGCTTTATTGCTTTTTAAACGATTCCATTTTTTCAATTCCGCGATGGTAACACCATATCTATCTGAAATTTCGCTGAGATTATCACCGCGTCTTACTTTGTGATATTTTACTCTAGAAGTGGTATTTGTATTGGAAGAATCTCTAGAAGCAAGCATTGTTTGAAACGGTTTTTCTCTTAGACCTTCTTCATATTTTGCGTAAGCATAAATTTTTTCTTCATTAGATGCAAACAAGGCAATTTTATCAACTGGCAATTTCAAATAATAATCATTTCCAGTAATATATGGAATAACTTCTCTTTTGTATGAAGGATTTAAGAACTGTAATTCTGCCACAGAAACATCTAATAAATCAGCAATTTGCTTGAATGATAATGCTCTTTTTACCAAAACAGTATCCGTCGCAAAATTATTAGCAATTGGTTTATGAGGAACAATTCCGTGTTCTTTGTGGTATTCAAAAATATACATCGTTGCTAAAAAAGCCGGAACATATCCTTGAGTTTCTTTGTGAAGATAAGGTCTAATGTTCCAATAGTTTTGTTTTCCTCCTGAACGACGAATTGCTTTTGCAACATTACCTGGTCCAGTGTTATAAGATGCCAAAACCAAATCCCAATCGCCAAAAATGTTGTACATGTTTTTCATATACTGCGTTGCAGCTTTACTTGCTTTTAATGGATCACTTCTTTCGTCAACATAAGTGTCAACTTTTAATCCATATTGTTTTCCCGTTTGAAACATAAATTGCCACAAACCTGTTGCTCCAACTCTAGAAACTGCTCTAGGATTTAAGGCCGATTCTACAACTGATAAATATTTAATTTCTAATGGAATATTGTGTGTTGCTAAAGCTTCTTCAAATATTGGAAAATAATATTGTGAAATTCCCATTAATCTTTCAAATCCCTTTTTTCTATTTTTTAGAAATGACTTGATAACATTTTCTAAACCAACATTATATTCAATGTTAAATGGTGATTTTTCGTCTAGCTTCTTTAATCGTTCTTTGAGCAATTCAGTTGGTAACTCATACTCTACTTTTTCGTCAACATTGATATTTTTAATATCTAATGTTAAGGTTTCGTATAAATCTAAACTTGCTAATTCTTTCATCCACATACTGTCGATGCAAGTAGCAATGTTGTCGTGAACAAATGTTGATTTGATGGAATCTAGCACTTGTCTTTGGGTTAAAACAACTTTGGGAGTAATTACTTGTGTTGTAGCAACTGCAACGGAATCTTCTTGTGCAAAAGAAACAAAACCGCTAAAAAGTAAGGCAACTGTAATTTTATAAATTTTATTTTTCATACTGTCGTATTTTTGGATAAACCAATATTCATTTTATGTATAACGAATTGTAATATAATTTATTACAAACTTTAACATTTATTTTGCTATTGCTGCAATTCCTGGTAAAACTCTTCCTTCAAGCATTTCTAACATTGCTCCGCCACCAGTTGAAACGTAACTCATTTTTTCTTCAAAACCGAATTGTTTTACTGCTGCAACAGAATCGCCACCACCAACTAGAGAAAACGCTCCATTTTGAGTTGCTTCAGCAATGAAATCACCTAATTTAATTGTTCCGTTTGCAAAATTTTCCATTTCAAAAACACCCAAAGGTCCATTCCAAAGAATGGTTTTACTTTCTAAAATTACTTTTTTGAAATTTTCTAACGATTTTGGTCCAGCATCTAAACCTTGCCATCCATCAGGAATTTCGCGAACATCAACTATTTTAGTATTGGCATCATTTGAAAAAGCATCAGCGGCAACCACATCAACAGGAATATGAATTTGTACATTTTTTTCTTTTGCCAAACGCAATATTTCTAGTGCTAATTCTTGTTTATCATCCTCGCAAATAGAATCACCAATTTTTCCGCCCAAAGCTTTCACGAAAGTAAAAGTCATTCCGCCGCCAATAATCATGTGATCTACTTTGTCTAAAATGTTTTCGATAACCGTAATTTTTGAAGACACTTTCGAACCACCAAGAACAGCCGTTACTGGTTTCACAGAATTGCTCAACACTTTATTTAAACTTTCAATTTCTTTTGCTAAAAGCGCGCCAAAACATTTATTTTCTGGGAAAAACTGAGCAATTATTGTTGTTGAAGCATGTGCTCTGTGCGCTGTTCCAAAAGCATCATTTACATAAATATCGCCTAAAGAAGCTAATTCTTTAGCAAAATCAACATCTCCAGCTTCTTCTTCTGGATAAAAACGAAGGTTTTCCAACAATAATATTTCTCCATTTTGAAGATTTTGAACGGCTTGTTTTGCAATTTCGCCACGACAATCTTCAGCAAATTTTACTGGTTTTCCCAGAACTTCTGCTGTTTTTGAAACGATATGTTTAAGTGAAAATTTATCTTCTTTTCCTTTTGGTCTTCCAAGATGTGACATCAAAATTACGCTTCCTCCATCGGCTAAAATTTTATCTATAGTTGGCTTTGCGGCTTCTATTCTGTTGGCATCTGTTACGTTAAAATTTTCGTCTAAAGGAACATTAAAATCAACTCTAATTATAGCTTTTTTGTCTTTGAAATTGAAATCTTGAATGGTTTTCATTAATTGTGGAATTGTTTAGTACTATTTGCAAATATAATAAAATTAAATTTTATCGGTATTTTTCGAACTTTAATCGGCTTTTTTTAAGAGAATTTTAAGAGCCAAGCTATTTGAAATCAAAATATTGAAGTGAATTAACAAAAAAAGTGTTGCTGAAATCGACAGATTATTGATTTGAAAAAACAATTTGAAAATGGTTTTTTAACTTATATTTGCTTTATGCAGTTTTCAGAAATTTTAGGTCAGGAATACATTAAAAATCATTTGACAAAAAGTGCTTTGGCAGGAAGAATTCCTCACGCACAACTTTTTGTTGGTCCAGAAGGTTGTGGCACTTT
>DAOLYL010000017.1:16372-21696 GCA_035425765.1 Flavobacterium sp.
TTATTTGATTGGTACAAACATTTGGGTGTAAAAAACAAACAAGGAGAAATTCGTGTTGACGATGCGCAAGATATTTTAAAATCATTGGCATTAAAATCTTACGAAGGTGGATATAAAATTATGATTGTTTGGATGGCAGAAAAAATGAATATTGCTGCTTCCAACAAATTATTAAAACTACTTGAAGAACCACCAGAAAAAACCGTTTTTTTATTAATTTCTGAAAACGAAGAAGACATCATTCAAACGATTCGTTCGCGTTGTCAAGTACTGAATTTTGGTGCCTTATCTGAAAAAATAATTGAAGAAAACTTAATTTCTAAATTAAATATCGATGCCAAAATAGCAAAAAAAGTGGCGCATCAAGCACAAGGAAATTACAACGCTGCATTGCATCTTTTAGAAACGGATGAAGAAGAACTTCCTTTTGAAGAATGGTTTGTAGATTGGGTTCGAACGGCTTTTCGTGCCAAAGGAAATGCTTCGGCTATTAATGGTTTACTTTCCTGGAGCGAAACCATTGCTGGTATTGGAAGAGAAAGTCAAAAACAATTTCTGAATTATTGTATCACCATGTTTCGTCAAGCATTGATGCAAAATTATGAAGCTAAAAATCTGGTTTATGTTGAAACAAAAGTGGACAATTTCACACTTGATAAATTTGCTCCTTTTGTAACTGGAAATAATATTTCGGAAATTTTTGAAGCGCTTTCAGATGCTATTTATCATATCGAAAGAAATGGAAATGCGAAAATTATTCTAACTGATTTATCGATTAAATTAACTCGATTGATTCACAAAAATTAACTTCGAGTACATTATTTCGATTAAAATCGGTATCTTTAGTTAAGCAAATATTTTGTTGAACTTAATTAATAAAAAAACACAATGAACAATACCGCTTCTGTCTTGGTTTTAGTTTTTCTTGCCATTACTTTTTTAATGTCTGCTCACGACAAAATTTTTCATTGGAACGATAATATGGCTTGGATGAAACCACATTTTGAAAAAACATTTGTAAAAAACTATGTTCCTTTTCTTGTTGGATTTCTTTTGCTTTTCGAATTGATTGCTGGAATTTGTAGCTCAATTGGTGTAGTTGAACTTTATGTAAATGGCGGTCGATTATTCGGTTTTTATGGTGCTGTTTATTCGTGTATTTCTTTGTTAATGATGTTATTTGGTCAGCGATTGGCTAAAGATTATGATGGCGCAAGAACGATAGCAATATATTTCGTTCCTGCAATTTTAGGTGTTTTTTGGTTAAGTTAATTACAAACTTGCCTTGTACATTTTCAATTCGTCCCAAGTAAATTTATCGCCATATTTTTCTTTTAAAGGGTTTAAAGTTTCTTCTTTATAACCTTTGAAAGCTGCTGCTAATTCTTCTATTTTATCTTCTGGCAAAACATCGGATAATTTGATGGTTTCGGATTCTATTAATTTAGCTAAATGACCGCCAATAGTTTGCGTTGTTAGTTTTCTAATGGTGGCAATTTCTTTAATAGAATTTTTTTGAATCCATAACTCATACGTTTCTTGAACTGTAGATTTTTTTGGTTCTTTAGACTTCTCTTTTTTGGCGTATCTATTGACATCACCTTCATTATCGATTAGCGTAACATTTAGATTTTTAAATTCCTCGCGAATAGTTTCAAGTTTTCTAATTTTGTAAAATCGAATTTCGTCTGATGATAATTTTTCTTTAGAAATTGTTTCTGCTTTTACAACAGTTTCAATCAATAACTTGGCTTTCATTAATCGTAAAACCGCTTTCACCTGAAGCTCTTCTAGAATCAATAATTCTTCGTAATACGCTTTTACTTTTTTTATTCGCTTTACTTCCTCTAGTTTCCACAAAATTTCATAAACCAAATTGTCTATTGGTTGCAAAAAATAATTAAATGCAGCTTGAAATCTTTCGTTAATAAATTGTAAATCAACATTTGATAAAAATAATTTATTCAATTGAAGAATAAATTTTCTTGACGGATCAAGTAGTTTTTCCATTTCTTCAGTTTGTTTTTTTGCCCAAATTGCATGTTTTGATTTTTCTGAAACTTCCGATTTTTCGTTATAACTAAACTGATGATTTCGCCATTCTTGAGCCAAATCTGCCCAATCAAAACTGTTAATCAAATAGTTATGTATAAAATTTTTAGTATCGGTTTGTAACGTATTTTCAAGAAAATCGTTCGTGGCTTTGTTCTCGGCATAATCCATCACATCTTGATCGCTAGTAATGCCATTCATTCGAAGCGGAGAAAGCAAAACTAAGCCATTTAACGAACGTAATCTTGAAAGTGCAACATATGCTTGTCCTGGTTGAAAAACTTGCGAGACATCAACTGCAGCTTTTTCAAAAGTTAATCCTTGGCTTTTATGAACCGTGATTGCCCAAGCCAATTTGATTGGATAATGCACAAAAGTTCCTAAAACTTCCTCTTCAATTTCTTTAGTATTTTCGTTTACCGAATAACGAATGTTTTGCCATTCATATTTTTCAACTTCAATCGTTTTATTTTCATCAGGAAAATGGACTAAAATTTCTCTTTCAGACAAGGATTTCACAATACCCATTTTGCCGTTGAAGAATTTTTTTTCAAAAGACAAATCATTTTTAATAAACATAATTTGTGCACCAACTTTTAATTCTAAATTTTCTTCAATTGGGTAGATTTTATCTGGAAAATCATCGGTTATTTCAGCTTTATATATTTTTGAATTTCCTTCTAAATCCTTTAGAGATTGAGAGTTTATATTGTCAGCTTTAACATTATGAGTAGTTAAAGTGATGTAACCTTTATTTTGTTTTAAATCGAAATTTGGCTTAACAAATTCGTTTAAAATTAACACATCATTTTGTGTAATTGTATTGTTTCTGAGGTTGTTTAAAACTGAAATAAATCTATCATCAGTTTGTCGGAAAATTTTAGACAACTCAATATACAACGGCGGATTTTGCAAAATGACATGTGCGTGAAAAAAGAATTTTCCTTTGTAATAATTGCGTAAAACTCGCCATTCATCGTCTTTTACAATTGGTGGAAGTTGCAACAAATCGCCAATAAAAAGTACTTGAACACCGCCAAAAGGTTGATTTTTTTTACGAACCGATTGCATCATAAAATCCATTGCATCTAACAAATCGGAACGTAACATGCTGACTTCGTCAATGATAAGCAATTCCATGTTTTTGATAACTGCTTTTTTTAATCCACTCATTCTGAAATGTCTACGCAAAGTTGCTCGACTTTCAAATTTCGAATTATCGTTAAACTGCGCTGTAGAATTATCGGGTAAAAAACCGCCAAAAGGCAGTTGAAACATGGAATGAATAGTAACGCCACCAGCGTTTAATGCAGCAATTCCAGTTGGTGCGACAACCACACAATTTTTGTGAGTTGTTTGAATAATTTCTTTGAGAAGAGTTGTTTTTCCTGTTCCTGCTTTTCCAGTTAGAAAAATAGATCGGTTGGTCTGATTGATAAATTGCAAAACATATTTTGCTTCGGCTGAGATGAATTCCATTGGCTGATATTTTAGAAAAACAAATATAACAGTTTGTTTTTCAATATACAAAATAAAAAAACGCCTTCAAAAATGAAGACGTTTTGAGTTATAAATAACATCCGTTTATTTCTTTTCAGATGCTGTATCTTCTTTTTTAGCAGTTGATTTGTATTTATCATTAACGATTTTTACAATATCTTTTGTGATATCATAACTATCTTTTGCGTATAAAATTGAAGCTGGTTCGCCAGTTCCATAGATATAATCGTATCCTTTTTCTTTACCAAAATCTTTAATTATTTTTTTATAACTAGTAACTAAAGAATCAAGTTCTGTTCCGCTTTCTTGTTGCAATTGTCTTAGCATTCCTTCCTGAGCATAAGATAATTCTTGCTCTCTTTTTTGCAATTCAGCGCCTTTTTGTTGTGCCCAAGCTTGTCCGTTAGCTTGTGCATTTTTTTGAAAATTTGCAGCTTCAGATTTCCAGCGTGTAACTTCAGCTTCTAATTGATTGCCCATTACTTTGGATTTATCTTTAAATTTTTCTTCAATATCTTTTGCTTCAGTACTTTCATCCAATAATTTTGATGTGTCAATATAAGCCGTTTTAAACTCTTTTGTTTCTGTCGTTTTATCACAAGAAATTAATGTGATTGCAAATGCAAAAAGAAGGATTGTTTTTTTCATTATAAATGTAAATAAATTTGTTTCGGGTTCAAAAGTAAAAAATAAACTTTAATAAAATGGATTTGATAAAAAAGTAATGTTTTTCTACCTATAAGGAAATGCTATTGTTTTTTAATTAAAAATAAGAAATACTTATTAAAAACGGATTGAAATTAAGCCATTAAAACGACGTTAATTTAAAAGCCATGGTAGTTTGTTATTGCTTGTAAAATCTGTTTGTTTATGGGTTTTATTCGCTTTTTATCACGTAAATGTGCGATGAATGCTCTTTTTTACGGTTTCCATACTGATTTGATTTTAAACCAATCCAAAAAGCTTTAAGGAAATTCATACTGCCGTTTTTATATTTTTCCGAAAGCAAGCTTACATAAAAGCTGTCAAATTTCATGGGTAAAACTTCAACCAATTTTAAATTTTCGTTTGCAAATAATTTTTGAATGGCTGTTTTTGAAAAATGCCACAAATGTCTTGGCACATCAAAAGCTGCCCAAAATTCACCATAATATTTAGCATCATACGATTTGAAATTTGGTACTGCAATAATAATTGTTCCTGATGGTTTTATTAATCTTTTCAATTCTGAAATGTATTCTTCCAAATTTGGAACGTGTTCTAAAACATGCCACATCGTAATAACATCAAACGAATTGTTTTCGAGCGAAGCTAAATCTGTCGCAAAATTAACTCCTTTTTTTATGGCAATTTCTTTGGCTTTTGCACTTGGCTCAATCCCGATAGTTTGCCAACCGTCGTTTTTTGCAACCGTTAAAAAATCGCCAGTTCCAGCGCCAATGTCTAAAAGTTTTCCTTTTTGAGATTGAGAATTGATTAATCTTAATTTCTTTTTTAACGCAATTCCTTTGATAAAATGGTACATTTTTTCAAAAAGCGAACGTTTTCCGTCTGTATGTGAAATATAATCATCGCTTTCATAATAGCTTGGTAATTTCTCCAAACTTGGTTTAGGAAAAGTAATTAGCATATCAAATTCGGGATTGTGATGCAGATCAAAAATCTCTTTTGACACCGAATGATCAACTACTTTATTGTAAAAAATATTATTCTGAAAACTCATAATTCTCTTTATTTATAGGACTTGACAAGGTTAGTTTCACGTGGAACAA
>DAOLYL010000018.1:0-21332 GCA_035425765.1 Flavobacterium sp.
GCTTTTGGCTTCCAGTTGATGGTTTCGTTAAGGTCGAACATTCTGTCCTTAACATCAGTAACTTTGATAAACCAAGAATCTAACGGATAATATAAAAGTGGTTCGTCGGTTCTCCAACTGTGCGGATAACTGTGAACGTATTTTTCTACTTTAAAGGCTTTGTTTTCTTCTTTTAACTGGATGGCAATTTCTACATCGGCAGAACGTTCTGGAGCAGTTCCAGCATCGTAATATTCGTTTTTAACATATTTACCCGATAAATCACCCAACCCTTGAATGAATTTTCCTTGTAAATCTACTAGTGGAACAGGATTTCCATTGGCATCCAAAACCAACATTGGCGGCACTTCTGGTGTTGCTTCTTTGGCAACTTTGGCATCATCAGCACCAAAAGTTGGCGCAGTATGTACAATTCCAGTTCCATCTTCTGTTGTAACAAAATCACCTGAAATTACTCGGAAAGCATTTTCTGGATTTTGATAAGGTAATGTTAATGGCATTAGTTGCTCGTAGCGAATTCCAACTAAATCTTTTCCTTTAAATTCGGTTAAAATTTTGAATGGAATTACTTTATCGCCAGCTTTATAATTTTCAAAATCAGATGAATTTTCGCTTGCTGCAAATCCTTTTCCGAATTGTTTTCCAACTAAATTTTTAGCTAAAATAACTTTTACAGATTCAAAAGTATATTGATTAAAAGTTTCAACCAAAACATAATCAATTTTTGGTCCAACAGTTAAAGCTGTATTTGAAGGCAAAGTCCAAGGCGTAGTCGTCCAAGCCAAGATATGAATGTCTCCAAAACCTTGTAAAAAGCTTGGTAATGTTTCGTTTTTGGTTTTAAATTGTGCTACGACCGTTGTATCGGTAACATCTCTGTAACTTCCTGGTTGGTTAACTTCGTGAGACGATAAACCCGTTCCAGCTTTTGGAGAATAGGGTTGAATTGTGTAGCCTTTGTATAATAAATCCTTGTTGTAAATTTGCTTAAGCAACCACCAAACCGACTCCATATATTTGGATTTATAAGTCACGTATGGATCTTCCATATCTACCCAATAGCCCATTTTTTCGGTTAGGTCGTTCCAAACGTCAGTGTAACGCATTACGGTTTTTTTGCACGCTTCGTTATATTCTTCGATAGAAATAGTTTTCCCGATGTCTTCTTTGGTAATTCCTAATTCTTTCTCAGTACCTAATTCTACTGGCAAACCGTGAGTATCCCAACCTGCTTTACGCTTTACTTGGAATCCTTTTTGAGTTTTATAACGACAAAAAATATCTTTAATCGCACGCGCCATTACGTGGTGAATTCCAGGTAAACCATTTGCAGATGGCGGACCTTCAAAAAACACATATGGAGTTGCGCCTTCACGTGACGTTACAGATTGTTCAAAGACGTTATTTTTTTTCCAAAAATCAAGAACTTCTGATGCTACGGTTGGTAGGTCAAGTCCTTTGTATTCAGTAAACTTAGTACTCATTTTTATCGTTTTCTTTAATCAGTTTGCGAAAGTAGTAAATAGTTTTCAGTTATCCCTTTTCAGTTTTCAGTTTTTGTGATTGTTTAAAAAACAAACCTTGTTTTTCAGATTTATGCAAAAACTTCTTTTAAAACGTCTAAAGATTTAGGTTTTTTGAATCCGTCAAGGTGAATGGTGTAATAATCCAAAAGAATTTTCAGAAGAATTTGACGTTCAATTCCAGCAAAGACTTTTTGATTACTGTCGAATTTTAAACTGATGAGTTTTTTGAATAAATGGGTTTCGTGTTGTGTAAGGCAACTTGTTCCTAAAAAAGGAGAGAAAATACCATCTTTCATTTCGAAAAAACTGTTTTCAATTTCAGAAACATCGGGATAAAAACCTAAAAATTTTGTTATTTCTAAAAGTAAAATCAAGTGAAAATTGGATGTTTCTTCATGTGTGTCTAGCCAAAGCAAAGCCGTTTCGAGAAAGGTAAATAAACTTTCGTTTTTTTCTTCTTCTTTGATACAATTATGCAGCATTTCAGAAAGAAAAATAACGATAGTGCTTTTGATGACATCGGTATTTATGGTTTGATATGCTGTTGCGAGCTTAATTTCTTTGAAATGTTCTAAAGTTCCTTTGTTTTTGTGACTGGCTTCAATTTCAAGAATTGTTAATGGTTGAAAATAAGCGATTTTTTGGTTTGATTTTTTTCCGGAAAAAGCACTTTGAACAAAATAACTTTTTAAACCATCGGATTGCGTAAAACATTTTACAATCAAGCTTTTTTCTTGATATCGAAGCGATGAAATAACGATGGCTTTGGTTTTGACTAACATATATTCAATTACGAATTTAGAATTACGAATTACGAGTTGGAATTCGTAATTAATAATTCGTAATTTACCTGATTATCATTACTTTTTTAACAGTAGTTTCGGAACCATCTTCGGCAGAAATAAAAATCATATAAACTCCTGAAGCGACTTTGTATTTGCCAAAAGCAGTTGTATCCCATTCGATTGTTCCGCCTTCGGAAGTGGTTTCGTGAACTAGATTTCCTTCGATGTCGGTTATCTTAATAGTTGCTTTTGATATTAATCCAGCAATTTTAACCGTTCCAACAAATTCTGGACGAACAGGATTTGGATATACATAAACGTTTTTTAAATCATCAGCTGGTTTTGTTGACGTTCCTTGAAAGGAAATCATTCCTCTATCGGTAGCAAAAAACACTTCGCCCGTTGTTGCATTAATAGCGATTTCATTTATGGAGTTGCTAGGCAAAGGTGAATTGTCTGTGGTGAAATGATAAATTGTTTCTTGTCCGTTTGGAGAAAATAAAAACACACCAGAATCTGATGTTCCAATCCATTTTCTATTGGAACCGTCAACTTCTATATCGGTAACAAATTGTTCAAATAATAATTCTTGACCAATGTCGCCATCTTGAATAACTATTCGATTAGTATTCATTTGTCCTTCATTGTTGTAACTACTGATGCTTGATAGTACACGTAAACCCATCGTAGTTCCAATCCAAACTTGATTTCGATTGTCAATTGCTAATGCTCTCACATCTGTTGATGGTAAATTTCCTTCATCAACACCAGATAGAATTTTTTTGAAGACATTTGTAGTTTCATTAAAAGCAATTACACCGTTTTTTGAAGAACCAATCCATTTAGTGCCATTTCTATCGATAACAATTCTACTGTAATCGTTTGCGCCAATTGCTGAAAGTATACTTTCCATATTATACGATTGCCATTGACCATTTGATTTTAGGACTTTTAAACCATTTTTTATTCGACTGTTTGTTATCCACAAGTTGTTTGATCGGTCAAAAGCACTTGGGCCAATTCTAATATTTTCTAATGAGCCAGAAACTAATGATTCCAAACTGCTATTTGCTGATTGAAAAAGCGTTGTAGGAATATCGTTTTCAATCTTTATTAATCCATTGTTATAGGAACTGATATAGGTTTCGTTTTCATTATTAGGGTTTATTGTAGCTCGTGTTAGCGCTTTAGCATCTAGTATTTCGGAGTAAGGAATATTTAACCAACCATCAGTCTCAGAAAATTTGCTTGCTCCAAATTCTGACAAAGAAAAACCAATATATAAATATGGATTAAATTCAATGTTATAACCTCCATAAACTGCCCATAAATTTGTTGATGAGCTACTGATTGAAAACATTCTATTTTTTGTAGGTCCATCGGGCATAATGTATTCAAAACTTGTTGGTGATTCTATGGTTGAAGTTAGAATTCCGTTTTCGTTTGTTCCAATATAAATTATATTGTTTATTACTGTTGCACAAGTGAAAGTTATTGCTTGGTCTGTGATTTGTGATGTTTGAATGTGCGCTAATTGATTGAAACTTGTATTGTAAACATAGACATTGTTTAAAGTAGTAATAATTAATTTATCGTCATATGTTCTAATATCAATATTAACCTGGTTCAAATTAACGATTTCTTCAAAAAACGAACCGTTATATTTGTAAACCCTATTATTTAAGTTTGAACCGACCAATTGATTATTGAAACTTACTAAACCATTCCAAAAACCAGCATCAAATGTTTGCCATTGGTTAAAATCATTTAAGTTTGGATTTGTTAATGCTGCTTTTTTGATTCCGTTGAAAACAGTTACAGCATAAATTTCATTATTTAGAATAGCGGTTTGATAAATTTTTATTTCGGCTCCATTTGGACCTATGAAATAAGTGTCGCCAAATTCTAATGTGTTAATGTTGTATTGCACAATACCAAAATCACAAGAAATATAAATTATTCCTTCATGTTCCAAAAAATGATTCACTCGTTTTATGTTTGGCGGAATGGATTTATTGATAATGTCAACTACATTGGTAACGCTTCCATCAATGTCGTTGACAACAATTAGTAATCCATTTTCATAACCAATTATTGTTTTTTTGAATGTTTGACTATGATGAACTGCAGTTATTGGTTGTCCAGAAAGACCATCAATTGTATTTGTAGTTTTTATGGTATTTGAAAGGATGTTTTTTGAAAACAAAGCGTTTTCTGCTGCACCAATAATTCTATCAGAAGCTTCAGTAATGTCTTTTATCTGATTATATGAAAAATATCCTTTCCAATTAAGATTTGATTGCGCAAATCCAAATTGAAAAATGAAAATAAAAAAAAGCAATACGTGTTTTTTCATCGCAAAAATTATTTACAAATATAGTATAAACGTAAAAAACTCTGTTTTAATATAAAATTAAAAAAAAATGCCTTCTTTTTGAGAAGGCAAATTTTGGTTTTGGTTGGTTTTTAATTTTTTTATACAATTCCTTGAGCTAGCATTGCATCAGCAACTTTTACAAATCCTGCAATGTTGGCACCTTTAACGTAGTCAACATATCCTGTAGAATCTGTACCATATTTTACACAAGAGGCGTGAATATTTGCCATAATTGCTTTTAATCTTTCGTCAACTTCTTCTGAAGTCCAGCTTAAGCGTAATGAATTTTGAGACATTTCTAAGCCAGATGTTGCAACACCGCCAGCATTAGATGCTTTTCCTGGAGCGAACAATATTTTTGCATTTAGGAAAGCCGTTACAGCTTCTGGAGTTGAAGGCATGTTTGCACCTTCGGCAACACAGATACATCCGTTTGCGATTAAAGTTTTAGCTTCTTCTTCGTTCAATTCGTTTTGAGTTGCACAAGGTAAAGCTACATCACATTTTACTTCCCAAGGACGTTTTCCAGCAACGAATTTAGCATTTGGGTATTTTGTTAAATAGTCTGAAATTCTTCCGTAGTTTACGTTTTTGATTTCCATTACGTAAGCTAATTTTTCAGCATCAATTCCATCGGCATCATAAATATATCCTGATGAATCTGACATAGTTACTACTTTTCCTCCAAGTTCTGTAGCTTTTTGAGCAGCATATTGAGCCACATTTCCAGAACCTGAAACTACAACTGTTTTACCAGAGAAACTATCACCTTTAGTAGCAAGCATACTTTGAGCAAAATATACATCACCATAACCTGTTGCTTCTGGACGAATTAATGAACCTCCAAAAGAAATTCCTTTACCAGTTAAAACTCCAGTAAATTCATTTCTTAATCTTTTATATTGACCAAACATATAACCAACTTCTCTTCCTCCAACACCAATGTCTCCAGCAGGAACGTCAGTATCAGCACCAATATGTTTAGAAAGTTCAGTCATAAATGATTGACAGAATTTCATTATTTCAATATCTGATTTTCCTTTTGGATCAAAATCAGCTCCACCTTTTCCTCCACCCATAGGCAAAGTAGTTAGTGAGTTTTTAAAAGTTTGTTCAAAAGCTAAGAATTTCAAAATACTCAAATTTACTGATGGATGAAAACGAATTCCTCCTTTGTAAGGTCCAATCGCTGAGTTCATTTGAATTCTGTAACCTCTGTTTACTTGAGTTTTTCCAGCATCGTCAATCCATGTTACTCTGAACATGATAACTCTTTCTGGTTCAACCATTCTTTCCAAAAGCATTTTGTTTTGGTATTTTGTATTTTGTTCGATAAAAGGAATAACCGTTTCAGCTACTTCCTTTACGGCTTGCATGAATTCTGGTTCGTTAGCATTTCTTTTAGCTACAGCGTCTAAAAAGGCATCAATACTGTGTGACATAAAAATAATTTTTTGTTTAAGAAAACGATTTCGTTAAGTTGGGCAAATATACATTTTATTGAAATATGGGGTTATTTTTTTGAAAAATTATTTTAGAAATTTGAATAAGAATGGATTAAATTGAATTTTAGTGCAACTTATCGCTATTTTTTTTTACAACTGAATGATGTTTTTATATATTTGTTGCGAATTGAATTAATAGTTATGCAAAAGCCCAAATATTTTAGTCTACTAATTTTATGTTTTTTAGTTTTTACTACAAGCGTTAAAGCACAGTTTGGTTTCTCTCATGAAGTAGGAGTTATTGCTGGTCCAGTAGCTTTTCAATCCGATTACGGTGTTCGAGGAGACTTTAAAACAAATTCAGGAAATACTGGTTATGGTATTGGATTAATCCATTATTTGAATTTCTCTTATAAAGCAGAGTGTAATTGCTACACACCAGAAACTTATTTTAATGATCACTTTAAATTAAGAAGCGAGTTGTCTTATAATAAAACTGAGTTACAACATTTTGGTAAATGGGTTGATAAAAGTAGAACATCACTTATCGCAAATCAGCTCAGAGGAATGCGCGGAAGTACTTCTGTTACTAACATTGGTATGCAATTAGAGTATTTCCCTTTGAGTATTAGAGATTTTACTTCAACTATTGGTTCTTGGGCGCCATTTGTTAGTTTGGGAGGTCAATTTAGTTTTTATGATCCAGAAGCGTATTCAACTCTTGGTGAATTAGATACACCATTAACTACTCCAGTCAAATATTTAGGTGCAACTACAAATCAAGGAGGAACAGTTTGGTCTATTGTTTCAAGTATTGGAACACGTTATAAGTTAACCGAACTTTCTGATTTAATGGTTGATTTACGAGTTCAATATTATTTCTCCAACTGGGTTGATGGTCTAAATCCTGATCCAAAAGTATATACAGAAAACAAAGCAAACGACTGGAATGTTTGGTTTAATGTTGGATATATTTATTATTTACAATAGGATTTAATCCTCAACAGCATCTTTATAATCTGGATATAAAAACTTGTTATAAGGAAATCTAGTAATATGGATTTCTCTTGTTGCTGTGTATATTTTTTCTCTAAACTCTTCAAAGTTGTCTTTATTAGTTGCTGAAATGAACAAAGCATTTTCTACCCCAACATTGTTCATCCAAGTTGCTTTCCATTCTTCTAGAGTGTAATGTTTGGTTGTTTTTTCGGTTATTAAATCATCTTCATCAATAGTTAGATGTTTATATGCATCAATTTTATTGAAAACCATCAAAGTTGGTTTGTCATTACTCTTTATATCTTGAAGAATTTGATTAACAGATTGAATATGATCTTCAAAATCAGCATGAGAAATATCTACAACATGTAATAATAAGTCTGCTTCTCTAACTTCGTCAAGCGTACTTTTAAACGATTCGATAAGTTGAGTAGGCAATTTTCTAATAAAACCAACAGTGTCTGAAAGTAAAAAAGGCAAATTTTTAATGACTACTTTTCTAACGGTTGTGTCTAAAGTTGCAAATAATTTATTTTCTACAAAAACATCACTTTTACTAATCACATTCATTAAAGTAGATTTGCCCACGTTGGTATATCCAACTAATGCAACTCTAACCATTGCGCCACGATTTCCTCGCTGAACAGACATTTGCTTATCGATAGTTTTTATTTTTTCTTTCAAAAGAGCAATTCTATCACGAACAATACGTCTGTCAGTTTCAATCTCCGTTTCTCCTGGTCCACGAAGCCCGATTCCTCCTTTTTGTCGTTCAAGGTGAGTCCACATTCCAGAAAGACGAGGCAATAAATATTGACATTGCGCTAATTCCACTTGAGTTCGCGCATAAGACGTTTCTGCTCTTTGTGCGAAAATATCCAATATAAGGTTGGTTCTGTCTAAGACTTTACAATCTAAAATTTTAGAAATATTTTTTTGTTGGGATGGAGATAACTCATCGTCAAAAATGACGGTCGAAATATTTTTTTCTTTAACAAACGCATGTATTTCTTCCATTTTTCCTGTTCCAAGAAATGTTTTTGGATTTGGGCGTTCTAATTTTTGTGAAAAACGCTTAACAACTTCTCCACCAGCTGTGAAAGTTAAGAATTCAAGCTCATCCAGATATTCAACCAATTTTTCTTCCGATTGATTTTGGGTTACAATTCCAACAAGTACCGTTTTTTCAAATGCGGTAGTTACTTTTTCTAACATAGTTAAATTTTATGGTGTAAAGGTAAGTATAAATGGAGTTAACCTATTTTTTAAAGAATGTTTTTCGTTAAAAATTAAATTTTTGTTATTATTTTCATAAAATTTTCTAAATTTGGAACTCAAAAACCAAAAAATATTAATCAAACAACTAAATTTTCATTTATGAAAAAAATTACACTATTGCTGTTGAGTTTGTTTTTTTCAATAGTTGGCTACGCACAATTTACGCCAACCGTTGAAGGATTTGAAAACACAACAGGACCAGATCCACTTCCTGGTACGAACTGGACACTTAGTACAGGAAATTGGACTGTGTTCACTTTAGGAACAACAGACGCTTCAACCCGTTGGGAGACTATAACTGGTGCTGCAAATGTTAATTCAGGAACAAGAGCCGCTAGATCTAACAGAGGTAATGTTGGGCAAAACGGAACTTTTAAAAATTTCTTAGTTTCGCCACTTGTAAATATGCCGTCTAACGCTGAATTGCATTTTTGGACACGATTATTTCAAGCTGCAAATCAAAACACAGTATTTAGGATAATGATTGCGCCAGAAGGTGCTGATCTATCCTCTGAAAGTTCTTATACAACTGTTCAACAATGGACTGAACTTGATTTGCTTGCAGGCAATTTTAATATTTACGCCGAAAAAGTAGTTGGTTTGTCAGGTTTTGCTCCATCAGGAGCTGATATTCATATTGCTTTTGTTATGGAAGATACTCAAGAAAATACTGCTGCAAATAGTGATAGATGGTTAATTGATGATGTTAGTGTTGTGGCACAATGTCCTGCGCCAACATTAGCAAGTTTACAAGCAAATAATATTTCTCAAACTACTGCCGAGTTAATTTGGGATAATCCTAGTGGAGCAACTTCTTGGGAAATTGAAATTGTTCCTGCAGCTGCTAATCCAACAGGAACAGGAGTTGTTTACAATGGTATTCTACCTTATCTTGCTACAGCAACACAACCTGCTGGTGTAGCTTTTACACCTACTACAGCTTATAAGTATTACGTCAGAGCCATGTGTTCAGGTGGGCCAAATAGTGCTTGGATTGGACCTAAAGATTTTTCAACTTCATCGCCCGGTTTGAGTTGTACTGCTCCAATTCAGGTTCCTACACCACTTTTGTATACTACAACTGATACTACAGCAAATTATGCTGATAATAATGATGTTTCTCAGCCAGCAGGATGTGTTGCGGGAAACACTAATTATATGGCTGGTAATGAAGTTTATTATTCTTATACTGCACCAGCAAACGGTACAATTAGCGTTACAATGACTCCAAATGCAGCTAACTCTAGTTTGTTTGTTTATGAAGGATGTGCAAATATTGCTGTTGCTTGTATTGGTGGAGTTGCTAATGATACAGCAGATGTTAGAAGCTTACCAAATATTCCTGTAGTTGCAGGACAACAATATATAATAGTAATATCTTCTAGTGCAGCTATGCAAACTATTGGATATACCTTAGTAATTCAAGATGTGAATTGTGCTCAACCAGCAACTCCAACTGTTTCTGGAATTACACAAACAAGTGCAAACGTAAGTTGGCCAGCTGGAGCTGCTACTTCTTGGGAAGTTTTATGGCAACCTGCTGGTGATCCATTACCATCTGGTTCTGGAACACAAACAAATGATAATTCTGACTATCCAGTTACACCTTTAACTGCAAATACTTCTTATGATTTCTACGTAAGAGCTGATTGTGGTAATGGAACTGACTTTAGTGCATGGACTGGACCAATCAATATAAGAACATTATGTGATGCATTTCCAGTTCCTTTTCAAGAAGGTTTTAATTCAACTTCTACAACAGAAGGATGTTGGACTATCTTGGATGTAAATAATGATGATGAAACGTGGAATACGAACTATAATGACAATACTTTTGAAGGTGATGAAGTTGCAGTTATGTACACTGATTTCAGCAATGGAGCAAATGATGATTGGTTAATTTCTCCTCAGATTATTTTAACAGGAAATCAACGTTTGAAATATCGTTATAGAGTTCAATCTGCTTTTGAAGCTAATGACTTTAGAGTAATGTTATCAACTAATGGAACAGCTATTGTAGATTTTACTAATGAGCTTGTTGCATTTGCATCTTATGACAATGTACAATATGTCGAAAAAGTCGTAAATCTTCCTTTTTCAGGACCTGTAAATATTGCTTTTCATGTTCCTGCAGGTGGTTTAGATGGTTGGAGATTATATATAGATAATTTTATTGTAGAAAATATACCAACATGTCCTGAGCCAACTGCTTTAGCTCCTATTTCAGTTTTATCTACAAGCGCTAATATTGAGTGGACTAACGGTGGAACTGAAACGGCTTGGCAAATTACAAGAGTACCATGTGGTGATCCAGCGCCAACAGAAACTACTGTTGGTACAGATATTTCAAGTAATCCTTATAATTTAACTGGATTAGATCCAACAACATGTTATGATATATATGTTAGAGCGGTTTGTCCTGGTAATGATTTAAGCCCATGGACTGGACCTTTAACTATTACAACGCAAGTTGCACCGCCAGAATGTGATGGATTTTTTACAGATCCAGGTGGAGCAAATGGTGATTATGAAGGCGATACGGATTCAACAGTTACAATTTGTCCACAAGATGCCAATGATTTAGTAACAGTAACTTTCACTTTCTTTGAAACTGAAGGAAATTGGGATGGATTATATGTTTATGATGGAGACTCAGTTAATGCGCCTCAAATAGCAAGTGATAATGGACCTGGTTTTGGGGATTTAGATGATCCAGGAGCATTTTGGGGATTTGATATTCCTGGACCTTTCACTTCTTCAAGTGTAGATGGGTGTTTAACATTCAGATTTATAAGTGACGCTTCTTTTCAAGAAGCTGGTTGGAGTGGATTGGTAACATGTGATCCAGCACCAACATGTAAAAAACCAAACGCTTTAGAAACTTCAAATTTAACTTCATCAGGTGTTACTTTAGATTGGAATCAATTTCCAAATCCTGATGCTAGTGTTGCAACAGCATGGCAGATTTTAGTATTACCATGTGGTTCTCCAGCACCAGCAGCAGATGCAACTGGTTTTATTGATAGTGTTACTAACCATCCATTTGATATTCCTGGTTTAGATCCAAATACTTGTTATGATATTTATGTTAGAGCTGTATGTTCTTCAACAGATTCAAGTGCATGGGCAGGAATTGAAGATGTTAGAACGCTTTGTGTTCCATTCCCATTACCTTTCCAAGAAGGATTTAATTCAGATTCTGTTTCAGAAGCTTGTTGGACTGTAGTAAACGGAAACAATGACACTGAAGCATGGGATATGAATTATGCGTTTAATCCATACGAGGGTAATCAAGTTGCAGTTATGTATACTGATTTTAATGGTGGAGCTAATGATGATTGGTTAATTTCTCCTCAAATTGAAGGATTAGATGGTAACCAAAGATTACGTTACAGATATAGAGTTCAATCTGCTTTTGAACCTAATGATTTCAGAGTAATGCTTTCAAATAATGGTACTGCAATTACTGAATTCACAACGGAACTTGTTGGTTTAGCAACTTATGATAACGTAGAGTATATTGAAAACATTGTAATGCTAACAGGTATTACAGGTCCAATTAATATAGGTTTCCACGTTCCACAAGGTGGTTTAGATGGTTGGAGACTTTTTATTGATAAAGTTATTGTTGAAACAAATCCAACATGTATTGAGCCAACTGCTCTTGAGGTATTGAATACCACAGCTACTTCTGCTTATTTAGGTTGGTTTGATAATAACGCACCAGAAGCTACGCAATGGGAAGTTCTTATTTTACCTGCTGGTTCGAATGAGCCGTTACCAACTTTACCAGTTGGAACAGGTATTTTAGTGAATTCAAATCCTGCTTTAATTACAGGATTAGACCCAAGTACTGAATATGTATTCTTTGTTAGAGCTATTTGTTCTGATACTGATCATAGTGCATGGTCATTAGGGCAAAACTTTAGTACAAAACCAGGAAATGACGAATGTGCTGATGCAACTTTTGTACCGGTAAACTCTTCTGCAGTTTGTAATCAAATTGCTTCTGGAGTAGTTTCTGGAGCTGGACCATCAACAGGTGTTCCTGCTTTAACTGCGCCATGTGTTGGTAATGCTGACGATGATGTTTGGTTCCAATTTATTGCAACGAATTCCTATCTAAATGTTTCATTACAAAATGTTCAAGGTTCTACTCAGAATTTAAACTATGCGATATATTCAGGAACTTGTGGTGCATTAACTCAATTTGATTGTAGTGAGCCAAATGAATTATCTTACACTTTAAATAATTTAACTGTAGGTGATATATATTACATAAGAGTTTATTCAAATTCTGCTCAACCGCAAACAGTAAGTTTTGATTTGTGTATTTCTACTCCTTCAACTTGTGCGACAGCTTCTACAGTTTGTGATATTACTTATGGTAATACAACAGGAGTAGATAGTTTAGGTACAATTGGATGTTTATTCTCGTCTCCAAACCCAACATTCTTTACAATACAAGTTTTAACAACTGGACCTTTAAATTTCACTTTAGAGCAAACTTCTCAACAAGGTGGAGTACCAGATTTAGATGTTGATTACGCAGCTTGGGGTCCATTTACATCTCAATCAGTAGCTTGTGGAGCTATAAATTTACCTGGTGGTGGTTTCCTTGCTCCAGGAATTGGAGTTCCTGTGACAACAACAACAGGATGTAGCTTTTTACCAGACGATATTGAGTTTTTAAATATTGTAAATGCTCAAGCAGGTGAGTTCTATATTATTTTGATTACTAATTATTCAGATGATCCAGGATTTATTAGTTTAACTCAAACTAATGCTGGTCAAGCTGGAGCTGGAACAACTTTCTGTTGTAATGATGCTATTTTTGAATATGATCAAGATGAATACTGTAAAAATGCAACTACACCTAATCCTGTAGTTAGTTTCCCAGATAATTCAATTGCTGGAACATTTACATCATTCCCAGCTGGTTTGGTATTTGTTGATGCAGCAACTGGTGAAGTAGATCTTCAAGCAAGTGCTCCAGGTTATTATCAAATTACAAATACGTTGCCAACTTCGACAACGTGTCCAAATATTCCACCATACTATTATTTTATAAGAATTACAGAACCACAAAGTGCTACTATAACTTATCTAGTTACTGAAGCTTGTGATAATGATACCACAACAATACCAGTTACTATAACAGGTAATCAAAATGGTACTTTCTCTGTTCTTCCTCAAGGTGGATTGTTTATTGATGCAGATACAGGATTAATTACACCTAGTTTAAGTACTGCTGGTACTTATACAATTAGTTATGATTTGCCTGATAATGGACCATGTCCTAATCCAGCAGGTAGTGCAACAATTGTAATTAAAGCTACTCCAATAATAGTTTCTCCGGGGAACCAAATTGTTTGTAATAGTTATCAATTACCAGCTTTATCAGTTGGAAATTATTATACACTAGCAAATGGTGGTGGAACAATGTTAAATGCTGATGAATTTATAACATCATCACAAACAGTATATATTTATGCGAACGTTGATGGATGTATAAGCGAAGATAGTTTCACTGTTACAGTTAATACAGTTCCAACACCAACGGTTGATATAACACAACCAACATGTGCGGTTCAAACAGGAACTATTGAAGTAACAAGTCCACTTTCAACAGGTGCAGGTTTACCATCAGATTTATTTATTTCTGAAGTTACTGATGCAAATACAGGTTCGTTAACTTATATTGAAATATATAACGCAACAGGTTCTGCAAAAACACTAAGTGATTACAAATTAAAGGTATATACTTTTGGTACAAATCAAAATAACCCAGTAACATTAAATTGTGATTTAGCATTAAGCGGAACTCTTGCAAACAATTCAACGTATGTAATTAAAGTAAGTAATAATGCAAACATTGTAGGTGTTACACCTGATGCAACTTTCACAAGTTGTTCAGGAGTTAATAATAATGATTATATAAAATTAACAACTGCAGCAGATGTTGATGTTGATTTATGGGGAAGAACAGATGGAACTCCTTATACTCCAGCTTTTGATCCTGGTTATACTTATAGAAGATTAGCGACAGCTACTGTTCCAAGAACAACTTGGGATGCAGCAGATTGGACAGCTATTGACCCAGAAGATTATACTAACTTAGGATCGTATGCTTTTGCAACTGGTTCAAACTATCAGTATAGTTTAGATAATGGGACGTATCAATCAAGTACAACATTTAGTGGTGTTGCTCCTGGTAATCACACGATAACTGTACAAGATTTGTCAACAGGATGTTTCTCTACACCATTGGATGTAGTTATTAATGCTATTCCATTGACAGCTGTCGATACTGATTTTACTTATACAACTCCAGTTTGTAAAAATGCTACAACTAATCCACTTCCTAGTCCTGTTAATGCTTTAACATTTACAGCTGGAGGAACTTATTCTGAAGATACAACAGTTTCTACAGGATTAGTATTTGTAAGTACATCTACTGGTGAAATTGACTTAACAAATTCAACTGCTGGACAACATACAATTAAGTATGAAGTTTTAGAAGATTTATCAATCTGTCAGGCGGCAAGTTCAGATGTTTTTGTGATTACAATTAATCCAATTATTACGCCAGTTGTTGGCTTTAGTTATGCATCTCCAGTTTGTGAAAATGTAGTTGCTGATTTAACACCAACTTATGACGCTGGATTTACAGCAGGTGGAACATTCGCAGTAACACCATCAACGGGGTTAGTAATTTCTGCAACAGGAGTTATTTCACTTAATGGTGCTTCTGATGCTGGAACATATGATATTGTTTATTCAGTGAATGCTGATGCTAATATTTGTCAAGTTTCTAATACTTCAACAGCGGTTCAAGTAGTAATTAATCCTATCATAACTCCAATTGTTGAATTTAGTTATAACCCTTCAACAGTTTGTCCTGATGCAGCAATTCAGTCACCAGTTTTAGGTGTTGGATTTACAACAGGTGGAAGTTTTACTAACACAACTGGATTAAATGTTGGTTTAAATACTGGTGATATTAATGTTGTTAATTCACCTTCTGGAACATATACGATTAGATATGAAGTTTTAGAAAATACAGCAACATGTCAAGTAGGTGCTTTTGATACAGCTCAGTTTATAATCAATAGTCCAATTGCAGTAACAGCAACTGGAGGTTGTGAAGGCGCAAGTTATATATTAAGTGCTGATCCAGTTGAAGGTTCATTTGATCCAACTGCTGTTACTTATTCTTGGGAAGACAGTACAGGTTTAGTGGTTGGTTCAACACAAACAATTGTAGCTCCAAAAGCTGAAACTTATACTGTAACTGTTACTTCAAATGGTTGTTCAAACACTGCTTTTGTTGTAGTTGAAACTATTGCTTGTGTAATACAAAAAGGTATATCGCCTAATAATGGTGATGATGAAAATAATGCATTTGAACTTACAGGTTTAGATGTTAAAAAACTTGAGATTTTTAATAGATATGGTATGAAAGTTTATACAAAAAGCAATTATACCAATCAATGGGTTGGACAGTCTGACAATGGTGATGAATTGCCTGATGGAACCTATTATTATGTTATAGAACGTAACAATGGTGAAAACAAAACAGGATGGATTTACATCAACAGAGAACAATAATCAGATATAAATGAAACAAAACAAATTTAAAATGAAAAAAGTATATTTCATTGCCTTTTTAACACTAGTAGGTTTTACTGAGGTTAACGCACAACAAGATCCGCATTACACTCAATATATGTATAATATGAGTGTAATGAATCCAGCGTATGCTGGTTCGAAAGAAAATATTTCTGGAGGATTGTTATATAGAAAACAATGGGTTGAACTTGAAGATGCGCCAACAACTGGAACATTTTTCCTTCACAGTCCTGTTGGTAGAAATGTTGGATTAGGTTTTTCAGCTATCAATGATAAAATTGGTCCAGTTGAAGAGACAAATTTATATGGAGATTTCTCATATACATTAAATTTAGGTGGTGAACACAAACTAGCTTTCGGATTGAAAGCTGGTTTGACCATGCATAAAGTAGATTTTGATGTAATTAGACCAACTTTACCAAATCCAGCCGACGAAGCTTTTGGACAAAATCCTAATGCAACATTCTTCAACCTTGGTTCGGGAGTTTTCTATTACACTAACAAATATTACTTGTCTTTTTCTATGCCAAACATGTTAAAAGCTACATATTTAGATTTTAGCGGAAAAAAATACGGTACTGAAAATTTACATTATTTCTTAACTGGAGGTTATGTGTTTGATTTAAACCCTAATTTGAAATTCAAACCATTTGCTATGGTGAAATCATCTATAAACGCACCAACGTCGGTAGATTTATCTACTAACTTTTTATTCAATGAAAAAATTGAGTTAGGTGCAACTTATAGACTTCAAGACTCATTTGGAGCAATGGTGAATTTTGCTATTACACCAAGTTTAAGAATTGGCTATGCTTATGATCATGTTGTTTCTGATTTAGATATTGCAACACCGTCTTCTCATGAATTTATGTTATTATTTGACATAAGTTCTTCGAAAAAGGTATCACAATCACCTAGATATTTCTAACCAATAAATCAGTAAAAAAATGAAAAATTTATATATAGCATTGAGTTTTGCGGTTGGAACATTAACAATCTCTGCTCAAAACAAAGACACTAAAACAGCTGATAAGTTATACAAGAGATACGAGTATGTTGATGCAGCAAAAGAATACTTGAAGTTAGTTGAAAATGGAAAATCAGATGGTTATGTTTATAAACAATTAGCTGATTCTTATTATAACATGTTTAATCCAGATGAAGCTGCCAAATGGTATGCTAAAGCGGTTGAAACAACTCAAGATGCAGAAACTCATTATCGCTATGCACAAATGCTAAAAGCAAATGGAAAATATGAAGATTCTAATAAACAAATGCAAAAATTTGCTTCATTATCGCCAAGTGATTCTAGAGCAAAAGCATTTAAGGAAAACCCTAATTATGTTCCAAGAATTTTAAGCAAAGCAAAAGCTTATAATGTTAATTCTCTTGATATAAGTACAGATAAGTCAGAATTCGGTCCTGTTTTATATGATAATGCATTCTATTTTACTAGTGCAAGAAATGGTGCTAGAAAAAATTATGGTTGGACAGATGAACCTTTCTTAGATATTTATAGAGCTGATTATAATGAAGATGCAACTATTACTAACGCAACTACCGTAACTAGTTTAAATTCTAAATGGCATGATGGACCAGTTACTATCAGCGCAGATGGAAACACAGCTTATTTTGCAAGTGATAGTTTTAGAGAAAGCTCTTTCTTGAAAGATAAAGAAAACAAGTTAAAACTAGGTAAAAACAGTATTTATAAAGCAACAAAAACAGGTGATACTTGGGGTAACATTACTTTATTACCTTTCAATTCAAAAGAATATTCTTGTGCTAATCCAAGTTTGAGCAGAGATGGAAAAACTTTGTATTTTTCTTCAAATATGCCTAATAGTATTGGTGGTGTAGATATTTGGAAAGTTGCTGTTAAAGAAGACGGAACTTATGGAACTCCTGAAAATCTTGGTTTAAAAGTAAATACAGAAGGAAATGAAAGTTTCCCATATATTGCTGATGACAACAAAACACTTTATTTTGCCTCTTCTGGAAGACCAGGTTTGGGTGGATTAGACGTTTTTGAAATAGACTTAACTAGTGGTGAAGCTGCTAACATGGGTAAACCTGTTAACTCTGAAAAAGATGATTTTTCTTTTTCTTTCAACAGCAAAAAGAACGTAGGTTTCTTAGCTAGTAATAGAAACGGAAATGATGATATCTTTGGTGCAATACCAGTTTGTGGTGTTGATGTAATTACAGTAGTAACAGATGCTAAAACAGGTGCTATTTTAAGTGGAGCTAAAGTTGCTATACTTGATGACAAGAAAAACGTTATTGCAACTGAAACAACAACTGCTAATGGTGAAATCAAATACAGAGTGGAATGCGATATGCCTTATGTAGTTCAAGTTTCAAAAGATGGTTATGAAGGTAACACGTTTGCTGTAGCAAAAAGCAAAGGACCATCAGCTAAAGTTGACGCAGCATTACAACCTATTGATGTAATTGTTACACCAACAGAAATTGTATTAAAACCAATCTTCTTTGAATATGACAAAAGCAATATCACACAAGAAGGCGCATTTGAGTTAGATAAACTAGTTCAAGTGATGAAAAACAATGATAAGTTAGTTATTCTTGCTAAATCTCATACTGATAATAGAGGAACTGATAGATACAATATAAATTTATCTGATAGAAGAGCAAAATCAACTGTACAATATATCATTTCAAAAGGAATTGACGCAAGTAGAATTTCTGGAAAAGGAATGGGTGAGTTAGAACCAAAAGTTGATTGCGGTGCTGATTGTACTGAAGAGCAACATGCTCAAAACAGACGTTCAGAATTCTTAATTGTAAAATAATTATATTTCATTTATAGAAAAACCCCAAGCCGAAAGGATTGGGGTTTTTTGTTTAGAGATCATTTTGCGAACACAACTTTTATAATGTAAAGAATGTTTTACCTATTTATGATTAATTTTTTAGAAGTAATGTAATTTGTTGTTTTATCTATAATTCTTATAAAATATATTCCTGATTGTAGATCTGAAACCTCTATAATGTTACTATTTAATTGTTTCAAGAAGCTATTGCCAAGTAAATCATAAATATTTACTTCTAATGATTGATTATCACTCGTTGACTGGATTTTAAAATAAGTGGAAGCTGGATTTGGGTATAGCAAAAGATTTTCATCAGCAATAGCTATAACATCAAGTGAATTACAAAAATTACTTGACGGATATTTCAACACCATATTCATAATTGCCCAACCAGCATCTCCAACATAGCATGGTGGATAAGGAAATGGATGTGTGTAAACAGTAGCGATGTAGTTTGCTTGTTCAAACCCTTTTTCTGTATCACTTGCTGATGAGAAAACAAGCCCAACAGAAGCCCAAGTAAAATTATCCACAGTTCCTAAAAAGGAAGCTGTAGTCCAATTAGAATTTGTAATTCCGTTAAAATTAGTATTTAAAACCTCTCTTTGGTATATCGAACGACTATCATCAAATTCATCAATTCCAAAAAGTTGTGGCCATAATGTTGCTGTTACTCCATTATTATACCATTGGGTTGGATTGGTTGTTCCTCCTAGATAATTATCATATAATTGTGTATTTGAATTGTAAAGTAGTGTTTGAATTGCTAATTTTATTGCATTCGCTTTTGTTATATAATAAACTGCCTTTTCAGAATCATTGTAAATAACTTCTTCAATATAAGAAAGCGATAGCAAACCCTTATAAACCTCACAATTGTCCATAGTGTATTTTATTGGATAACTTACTTTTGCAATAGTGAGATTATCCGATTGCATTAAATTATCTATTAAGTATTGAGCTGCATTTTCAAGGGTAGTTTTTATAAAAGGTGTAAAAAAATGAGCCGTCGTTCGTGGTTTCGTAATATTGCTTCGCAACAATCCAAAATAGTGCTGGATCACTATCTTCTGCGTCTATATTGTTACAATAAACTCCTGTTGCTCCAAGAGGACAAGTTGTTTCGTCAGTTCCATCTGGTTTATAATAATAATTTAGTATTTGACCATTATTATCAAGATGATTTATATACCAATTCATCCATCGTAGCGCAAAACCACATTTATCTGGTTGATTGCTTTTTAACATTCCAATAGTAGCAATATGATTAAAATAAGGTTCAATCTTAAAATAATGCTGTTCAAGAAAAATATCTTCGCTTCTGCTTTTTTTTATAGCGCCATAAGATGACAAGTCAGTATTTGAATACTGTTGACTATAAATATATTGAGATAATGAATCGATTGATGCTGATGTGAATTCTTGTGCATTTAGGCACATACAACTTGCAAAACCAAAAAAGTTGCTAAAAAAAAATCTTGTGTAGTTCATTAGTATAAAAATGTTTTATAAACTATAAAATTTCATACGTTATCAATGAAACAAATACTTAGAAATTGCTTTATAGTATGAGTAATTTGCCACCAAGAAATATATCATAAAAACAACCAACCCTTTTGATAAATCTAAGATGCTTCTTTTAAACAATCAATTTGTTTAATGGTAGCTAAAACTTCTTCTACATTATTAATCCAAACTACTGGAGTTGTTGTTGATTTTTGTTTGGCTTTTATTTGTTTTACCAATTTATAATCAAAAGATACCATTACTATATTTCGGTACTCGTTTTTTAGACTTAGTGTTAAGTATATGTCGTTTAGATCATGTAAGATATGGATAATCACTTCGGATTTGTATTGTGATAAGTCGTTTAAATCACTAATGACACTTACACTTTGGTTGTCACCAAATAGGCGTAGTATTTTTTCTTTAGACATTGCTTTTGTATCTAGGAATAGCATAGGCGTTAAATTATAGTATTGAGGGTATTAAATATTTTTTCTTCTAGTTCTTTTTTGCTTATTGAAGTGTTTACGCATTGAACTCTGGCTAAATTACTGTATTTATCAAGATAACTCAAGTCGTCTGAACATACTAAAATGGGTTTTTCTTGCGTATAATAATCCATGAAGGTGATGACGTCTTTTTCGTTGTAAACAATAAACAATAAGGCGTCATATTCTATTTGGTTGTTAGCTAGGTTTTTATTTGATTTAACTACGTTATAAGTAAGCCGATATCTATATTTTAAAAATCTATATAAATAACTCTTACTATCATATATCAATATGGTTTTCAATTGTTTTGTTTTTATGTGTGATTTGAGTTTGTAGAAATGAATCTTATCTGATAATATATATCAGATAAGATTTTAAATATATGTTACTACTACATATCAATAATTATAAACTCACTTCTTCTATTTGCTTGGTGTTGTTCTTCCGAGCAAGAAGATT
>DAOLYL010000019.1:0-20942 GCA_035425765.1 Flavobacterium sp.
GATTTAGATATTGTAAATCATGCTAATAGCGTGAAATATCTGGAATGGTGTTTGGATTTAATTGATATAAGTATCATAAAAAACCAGCAAATTGAAAGCTTAGAAATGAATTATCTCAAAGAAGTTTCGCTGAATGAAACTGTTGATTTAAAACAAAAAGTGAATAACAAAAACATCGTTTTTACTATTTCAAAAGAAGAAAAAACCAACTTTGCTTTACAATTGTATTTAAAATAAAAAATGGCTTCAATTTCTTGAAGCCATTTTTTTATTTTTTGATTACTAATCTAAAACCTTCACCGTGAATGTTTAGTACTTCAACATTTGGATCTTCTTTTAGATATTTACGGATTTTTGCAATATAAACATCCATACTTCTTGAAGTAAAATAGTTGTCTTCTCTCCAAATTTTTGTTAAAGCTAATTCTCTTGGCATTAAATCATTTTCATAAATAGCCATCATTTTCAACAATTCTGATTCTTTTGGAGATAATTTTATTGGCTCTTGTCCTTCAACAGTTAGGAAACGCAATTTAGAATTTAAATTAAACTTCCCTATTTGGAATTCAAATTTGGCTGGCTCATTTTTGTTTTCGCTAGCTTTTCTTTGAATAATAGCTTTAATTTTCATTAATAAAACGTCTGAATCAAAAGGTTTGTTCAAATAGTCGTCTGCTCCTACTTTATAACCTTTCATAACGTCTTCTTTCATAGATTTTGCAGTTAAGAAAATCAACGGCACATCTTTATTTTTTTCTCTGATTTCTTTTGCCAATGTGTAACCATCTTTATATGGCATCATCACATCAAGAATACATAAATCAAAATTATCTCTTTTAAATTTTTCAAAACCTTCCATTCCATTTTTGGCAAGTGTAACGTCGAAATCATTTAATGATAAATAATCTCTAAGAATTACTCCAAAATTCTGATCGTCTTCTACTAGCAATATTTTTTTATTTGTTTCCATATATGTTAATTTATGAGTGGGACTTTTATGATAAATGTACTTCCTTTTCCTTTTTCGCCTTCTACAAAAATCTGGCAATTGTGATCGTCTATAATTCTTTTTACGTAAGCTAAACCTAAACCATGACCTTTCACGTTGTGAATATCTCCTGTGTGTTCTCTATAAAATTTTTCGAAAATTCTTTTTTGAACTGCTTTGCTCATTCCTGCTCCTTCGTCTTTTATTTTAATAATAACGTAATCTTTTACGTTTTCTGTATAAATGTTAATAACTGGTTTTTCTGGTGAATACTTTATAGCATTATCTAAAATGTTTACAATAACATTTGTAAAATGAACATCATTAATCAAAACTGTTTTGCGTTCTGCGTCAAAATGTTTTGTTATTGTTCCTTCTCTGTCTTCAATAATCAGATTTATATGTTCAATTGCATCTTCAATTATGCTATGAATATCATTGTTTTCTTTTGTGATGTCTAATTCTTTCTTTTCAAGTTTAGAAATCCTCAAAACGTTTTCAACCTGAGAATGCATTCGCTTGTTTTCATCCTTAATCATTTGAAGATATCGCAAAACTTTTTCTTTATCATCAATAATCTTCGGATTTTTAATGGCATCCAATGCTAAATTGATAGTTGCAATTGGTGTTTTGAATTCATGTGTCATGTTGTTTATGAAATCGGTTTTGATTTCAGAAATTTGACGTTGCTTAATTAATTGGCTTAAAGCGTTAGAATAAGCAATAATAATTATCAAAGTGAATGTTATCGATAACAGTCCAATACCTATAAGCTCAGAAAATATAAATTTCTTTTTTTGAGGAAAAGTTAACAGTAGTTCATACTTAGTTTTTCCTTCGTTATCATAAAGAACAGGAATTGAATAGGTTGAGTTTTTATCGTATCTAAAATGCTCTGATTTTATTTTTGTTGCTAAATCGTTACTATAAACAACGTATTCAAAAGGTGTTTTAATTCCATACTTCTTTAATTCGTCAGTTAACAGCTTGTTTAACAATTCTTTAGAAATTCTATCTTGAATTGAACGTAATGAAACTATATCTCTGAAGAAAATTTCAAAATGTGCATTTTCTAAAATTTCATTACTTCCATCTTTTTCAATAATTAAATCTGGAGTAATGTTATGTTTCATTCCCGAATTATCGATTTTTTCGGTAAAAACTTGTGTTTTTCTTTTTGATGATAGATTTTTTATGCTTGAAGAATCACCAGTTTTATCAAAGAACGAGGAATTTATTCCAAAATCTTCTGAATAAATATTGTTTGAATATATTATCGTTTCGTTAGTACGTTTGTCTTTTTGATAGTAAACAAATTCTAGTAAATCATCTTTTTGAGGAATTTTACCGATACTATCTTTTACTTGATTGTACTTTTCATAAAACGTATATGCTTCAATATCATCTAATTTTTGGGCAACATTACCTAAAACTTGTTTGACTTGAAACTTAAATTGTTCTTCATTATTTTCCATCGAGGTATTAAACCAATAAATCTGCACTAATATTATTCCAATTAGTGATAAACTCATAAGAATAACCAGAAGACGGAAAAAGAATTTATTCATTAAACAAATTTAACATTTTAACATTTATACCATCAATACATTAACCAAACATTAACATCTAGTCAATAAATTATTGATTTTTCAATATTTTTAGAATGTCATTTGCTTGTTTTTTAGCGATTTTGAGATCAGAATTATAAATTATATAATCACTTTTGGCTGCTCTTTGTTCGTCAGTCCATTGATTATTAATTCTTTTCATCACGTTTTCAGAAGAAGTTGCATCACGATGAATTACTCTCTTTATTCTTTCTTCTAGTGGAACAACTATAGTAATAATTTTATCACATAATTTATAACTTCCGCTTTCAAAAAGTATTGCTGCTTCTTTAATTACAAAAGGAAAGTCTTGATGTCTTAAAACCCAATTATCAAAATGTTCTTTAACTTTTGGATGAATAATTGAGTTTAATATTTTTAGTTTTTCAGGATTTGAGAATACGAATTCGGCAAGTTTATTTTTGTCAATCTTGTCTTCAGAAAAAACATTATTTCCAAAAAGTGCTTTTATTTCTGATTGAACTTCGTTAGTTAGCAATATTTTTTTTGCTTCGTCATCAGCAATATAAACAGGAATTCCCTTTGATTTAAAGTGATTAGCGATAGTGGTTTTACCGCTTCCAATTCCGCCAGTTAATCCAATTACCTTTGTCATGATTTTAGTTTAAAAAACAATTCTGGAAAAGCATCTTGAGGATTTTGCTTAAGAATTTTAATTTTTATAAATGATTTTAAGAAACCTCTTCCGTAGCCAAAAAATTGTTTTGTAACTGCCGTTACTGAAAGAAAACCAATTTTCAAACTCTTATTTTGAATACTAGAAACGATTAAAATTAGCATATAATAAAAACAATAGCATAAAATTGGAAAAAACACACCAATCAATCCTAAAAATATTGAAACCAAAAAACCTAAAACAAATAGTGTTGGAAAGAAAAAAGTGAGTTTACTATATTCTGGATACCAACTATCTAAAATTGGTCTTGCTTTGCCAAATTTATTAACTTGAATAGAGAATTTATCCCAATCAATTCGTCTTTTATGATAAACAAAAGCTTTTGGAAACAATCGTGTTTGAAAACCTAATTTCCATAATCTTATTGATAAATCTGGATCTTCGCCAGGATGAATATTTCCAAAACCATTAGATGCTTCAAAAGCCTTTTTTGAAATTCCCATATTAAAACTTCTGGGTTGAAACTTACTTATTTTTTCAGAACCACCGCGAATTCCGCCTGTTGTTAAAAAAGAGGTCATTGCAAAATTTATAGCTTTTTGTATATCTGAAAAACTATCTAATGCAGCATCTGAACCACCAAAGCAGTCAACATAATTTGTGGTAAGTTCATTTTCAACTTCTGTTAAATAGTGTGATGGAATGATACAATCAGAATCGAATATTAAGAAATAATCACCTTTGGCTACTTTCATTCCAAAGTTACGAGAATCTCCAGGACCAGAATTTTCTTTGAAGTAATAGGATATTTTTAGTTTGGATTGAAATTCTTTAACAATATCATCGCTTTTTAAAGTTGAGCCATCTTCAATAATTACAATTTCAAATTCAGTTTTAAAATCTGATTTAACAAGACTCTCTAGAAGTTCTTTTAATTCGTCAGGTCTATTATAAACTGGAATAATTATTGAAAAATACATCTTACTTTTTTTTTACAAAGATACAGATATATAAAAAAAGAAACCATCTATTTCTAGATGGTTTCGATTAGATATTTTAAAGAAAAAATTATTCTTTAATTACTTTTAAAGTTTTCACTTGATCATTTGAAGTAACTCTAACAGTATATGCACCGCTAGTTAAATTAGTCATGTCAACTTCACCTTGATTAGCATTCATTAATTTAGAACTAACTTTTTGACCCAATAAATTAAATATTTCTACAGTTGAAATTTCTTGACTGAATGAAACATTCAATACATTTTTAACTGGATTTGGATAAACTTTTAAGTTAGTGAAATTAACTTCTTCGTTAGATAAAGAAGATGAAATTTGAATTCTAAATAATCCTTCTGGATTATCAGTAGCTTGAGCATAATTCCCAACGTTAACAAAATAGGTTGTTCCGTCAACAGAACCTATAATAACCACTTCTTCTCCATCACCTTCAAATCCATCATCTGCATTACCTTCACAAACAAATGCAGCACAACTACCTGTATAAACTCCTAATTCTGGATCAAAAGCGGCACTAACTTCAGATAAGCTGACAGTAATATCACCTCCATCACCTTCGAAAGAATACCAAACACCATCATTCATTCCACCACAATCAGTTACGATAACGAAACCTGCATTATTTGTAGCACCTAAAGCATTTACACTTTCATCATAAGGTAAAGTTACTGCTGTTGCATTAGCACAATCATCATTACCTGGTGTTGGAGCAGCTTCTACTGTTAACACACCACTAATAAATCCTGTACCATCCCAAAAACTACCTCCTGTTTCAGGATTAGTAGCATTAATACCTCCATATACATAAGCTCCACCATTTAATTGAAATCTAGTTGCATAGTAGTAAGTACCTGCATCAAGATCACTACCAATAAGTGCGCTATACTCATCATCATTTCCAACTTCACCTAGGAAAGTTGCTGGAACCCAAGTTGTCCAAGTATTTGGATTTGAATTATCACCAACTGGACTAATACCAACCCAAGCAGAAATGCCAGGTGCTTGTCCAGAAGTTGTATCAGTAAGTCCACCTTCATACACTCTTGCATATACAGTATCTGACTCTCCTTGAGAAATAGTTAAATCTGGTGGCCATTGTAAATTAACAAAATCTGGTAATGCTGCAGAAACGTTACAGATTATAGACTTTACTCTTAAAAGTTGCTCGCTTCCACATTGATCATCTAAATGGATGTAAAATCTAATTTGACCTGTTGTTGTAGCAACCCATGTTAATGGAGTAACTCCATATTCTTCTGCTGTTAAACCATCTGCTGATCCTATTGTTATAAAATCTGTAGCAACAGAACTTTCAAAAGTGTAAGTTTGACCAGCAATTACATTAACTAATGAATATTCACCTGCGTAAGCATCTGCAACAACTTCATTAACCGTTACTCCATCACAAGTATCTGGCGTGTAACCTTCTTCTCCTCCTGGATATTGACCATTAGGAGCTGTTAAACAATATCCTGGAGGTGCTTCAGTTGTGAAGCTCCATACAGCACATCCAACAGCTTCACCAGCTGAATTTTTAGCAACAACCTGCCAATATATAGTCGTATCATATGCTTGGACTGACCCAACGTTAATTGGACCATTAGTGATTTCTGAACCAGCTAAAGTAAGGTTGTCAGGAGCATCACCAAAGTAAATATCATAAGAAGTAACTGGACTTCCTGTTGTTGGTATATTCCAAGAAATAAAAATATCTTCAACCGCGGATATGCTAGTCGCATCAGCTGGAGTTGGATTAGATACACATCCAGGAATAACAATAGGTGCAGCAGAAGAAACTATAGTTGGAGAATCAAAACAAAATCCCCAATTCCATTCTTGACTTGTTAAACCATCACTGTAAAAAATTCTATATTTAAATCCAGATAATTGTGTAGCAGTAAATCCTGAGATATCTAAATCAGAAGAAGTATATAATGTTTTAGCAGGTGTACAAAATGCATCAGCAACTGTAGTGTTATTACCTGGTAGATTTGGACCCCAAGCAATCCATGTTGATGAGTCAGCATTCCAATATTCAAAACGCAAGACATCATCTGGTGCTAAATATCTGTAAGTGTGTTGTGCACTAACTCTAACAATTTGTTCCCCAGCAGTATGAGCAGCTGTTAGATTAATCACTGGAGATTCTGCAGAAATTTGGTCATCTGAAGTTTGTCCAGCATCATCATCATCAAAAGCAAAATTTGCTGTAGTTGTTGGATTGGATTCAAATGCTCCAACAGCTGGGCTGTAAGTCCCTGTTACTGTCCAAGCCGCATTTGGCCATCCAGCACCTTGATTTAACACTTGTGATTTACCTTGCCAGGCAAAAAACAAAGCGAAAAAGAATAAGTAAATTTTTTTCATAATTAATTAGTTTAAAAAGTTAATTCGTATAAAGATATTAATAAAATAAAAAACTCACAAATAATTTTTGTGAGTTTTTGATAAAAATGCAATATTGTTAATAAAATTTTACGAATTTATACTTTTTATTAGAATCATTTCATCAGAATCAACATTGTAATCTACTCCTTCAAATCCAAAACCAAAAAGATTTAAAAAATCATTCTTATATCCTGCTAAATCACCAATTTCAGATAAATTTTCAGTTTCTGCTATTTTCCATAATTCAGCTACTTTGTCCTGAACATCTTCTTGCATTTCCCAATCGTCAATTCTAATTCTTCCTTTTTCATCGACAGGAATTTCGCTTCCGTTGTAAATTCTTTGTTCAAATAAACGCTGAATTTGCTCGATACAACCTTCATGCAATCCTTTAGCTTTCATTATTTTATACAACAATGAAATATATAGTGGAATCACTGGAATTGCAGAACTTGCTTGAGTTACTAATGCTTTATTTACCGAAACAAATGCTTTACAATTAATTGATTTTAAATCTTGAGTAATATCAAAAGCAGTTGATTCTAAATGATCTTTTGCTCTTCCAATAGTTCCTTTTCTATATACAGCTTCTGTGACTTCTGGTCCAATGTAAGAATAGGCAATTGTCATTGCATCATTTGCTAAAACACCAGCATCATTTAGTGCTTTCATCCACATTGACCAATCTTCTCCACCCATAACTACAACTGTGTTATCAATATCGTCTTGATTAGCTGGTTCAATCGAAACTTGCGTAACATTTCCTGTGTGAAAATCTACTGTTTTATTTGTAAAAGTATTTCCAATTGGTTTTAAAACCGAACGATGTAAAACTCCAGTTGTTGGATGCATTCTAACAGGTGATGCTAAACTATAAATTACTAAATCAACTTGACCTAAATCTTTCTTGATTAAATCTATGGTTTGTTGTTTGATTTCGTTTGAAAACGCATCTCCATTAATACTTTTTGCATATAAACCTGCTTGAGTTGCTTCGTTTTCAAATGCGGCAGAATTATACCAACCTGGAGTTGCTGTTTTTCCTGCTGCTGGTTCTTTTTCAAAGAAAACACCAATAGTTGCAGCATCACATCCAAATGCACTAGTAATTCTAGATGCTAATCCAAAACCTGTTGAAGCTCCAACAACTAAAACTTTCTTTGCACCGTCAACTTTTCCTTTTGATTTTACATAAGCTATTTGGTTTTTAACATTTTGCGCACAACCATCTGGATGAGCTGTTAAACATATAAATCCTCGCATTCTTGGTTCTATTATCATAATTCTATATTTTATTGAAATTAGTAATTTTATTTGTTAGTTTTTTAATTTAATAATGCTTTTGCATGATTTACAGCCGATTCTGACATGTTTTTTCCTGATAACATCTCGGCAATTTCCAGAATTCTGTCGTTTGAATTGAGTAATTTTATTTCTGAAATCGTTGTGTTTTCCTTAATTGTTTTAAAAACCTTGTAATGAAATTGTCCTTTTGCTGCAATTTGTGGTAAATGAGTTATGGCTAAAATTTGCATTTCTTTGCTCATAACTTTCATTATTTCAGCCATTTTATTGGCTATTTCTCCTGAAATTCCAGTGTCAATTTCATCAAAAATTATTGTTGGAAGTTTAGTATCAACGCTCAAAACCGATTTGACAGCTAGCATAATTCTTGACATTTCTCCTCCAGAAGCAACTTTTTTTAACAATCCAAAATCGGAACCTTTATTTGCTGAAAATAGTAATTGTATTTCATCTTTTCCTGTCGAAAAATAATTTTCTTGATGATTTATTTCAAACTTAAATTGAGCATTCGGCATACCTAATTGAGCTAAAATATCGGTCAATCGAATAACCAACTTTGGAGCTACTTCTACTCTACTTTTTGAAATTTGTAAGCCCAATTTATCCAGAGAATTTTTCTTTTCGTGAATTTCTTTTTCTAATTTAATTATTTGATTATCAATATCACTAGATAAAAATGCTTTTGAGTCTAAATCTTCTTTTATATGCAATAATTCTCCAACCGTTTCTACTTGATGTTTTTTTTGTAAAGTATAAAGCAGTTGTAGCTTTTGGTTATATAATTCTATTTTTTCAGGATTCAATTCTAAGTTTTCTGCTTCTTTTTTTAACTCCTGATTGATGTCTTCAAATTCAATTATTACACTGCTAATTCTGTCATTCAACTCTTTATAATTTTCTGATAGGTTTGAAATTTTTTGAAGTGAAAGTTTAATTTCTTTCAAATTTTGAATAACCCCAAATTGCTCATCATCAGCAATTGTTAGTGTTTTTTCAATATTTTCTTTAATAAATTCAATATTGTTTAATTTTTCTAATTCTGTTTCAAATAACTCTTGCTCACCAACTTTTAAATCGGCTGCAATTAGTTCCTCTAACAAAAAAGTAGTATAATCTTGCTCTTTTGAAAGTGCATTTTTGTTTGTAAGCAACTCATTATACTTTATTTCAACTTTTTTAAATTGGGATAAAGTCTCTGAATAATTTTTTATTATATCTTGATTTTTCGCAACTGAATCTAATAATTCAATTTGAAAATTTTGATTTGATAATTCTAAGGTTTGATGTTGCGAATGAATATCTATCAAATAGAATCCTAAGTCCTGTAATTGTTGGAGATTTGTTGGCGAATCATTAATAAAAGCTCTTGACTTTCCACTCGGAAGAATTTCACGTCTGATGATGGTTTCTTCTTCAAAATCAATATCATTTTCATCAAAAAAAGAACGAAGATTGTATTTTTTTAGATTAAAAGTTGCTTCAATAATGCATTTTTCGTCTTTGTTTTTCAAAGATGTCAAATCGGCTCTTTTTCCAAGAAGTAAACCTAAAGCGCCGAGAAGTATCGATTTTCCTGCTCCAGTTTCACCAGTAATAACTGAAAAACCTTCTGAAAAATTGATGTTTAATTTTTCAATTAAAGCAAAATTCTCAATTGAAAGCGATGTAATCATGTGATAAAATAGTAAATCAGTTTAAGTGTAAATTTAGTAATTTATAACTTAATTGACGCCCATTTACTGGAATTGATAGGTGAAATTTTATTTAACTTATCAACAACTTCTGATATTGAAACAATTGGTCCACCAGATAGTATCGATACAATTTCATCAGATTTAGCATCAAAAAATGTTCGTGTTAAAAAGGCATTTGGTCTGATAGAATAGATTTCTGCAATTTTATCAATTGATTGGAAAATTTTATTTTTTCCGCCTTTTAAATCAGTTGCCATTGTATCAAGTCCTTCTCTGTGATATAAATAAAGTGTTTCTCTATATGCATCAAATGTTCCTGATAAAATATCGGTAACTAAAAAATACCTGTTTTGATTTCCATCAGCTTGACTCCATCCTTTATATCCACCTTGTTGAGCAACGGAAAGGATTTGTTGCGCAACTTCAAACCAACTTGTTCCAGCTTTTTGTGAAAAAGTATCTGCGTCAAAACCTAAAATCATATAACTGTAAAAAGACAAAACTGAAACTAGATTTGAATCAAAAGTCGCTGGATTGAATAATAGATTTTCAAATTCTGTATATCTAAAATTAAAGTCATTATCGTTAAAGTTAAAAACTGGCGAAGCATAACTTGATTTAAAAATTGGTCTGGTAGATTGCACTTGAATTGATGCTGAAAAACTATTATCAGAATAACTATTGACAATAATTACCATCGAACAGTTAATTTTTTCGTGCTGTTTTAATGTTTCACCTGTCCAATCTGTTTTGTTTACAAACTCCGTAATAGCTGTTTCAAGATTTTTAAACAACTGAGCATTAGTTGATGCAACTTTATCAGAATTTATCTGAACAGTACAATTTAATTGTTGCGCATTGACTATACCAACAAAGAAAAGAAGTAAAAAACTAACTATTTTTTTCATAATACAAAATTACTTTATTCAGAATGTCATTGGCTACAGCTTCTTTTGATTTAAGTTCTTGTGGTTCAACAATTAAGTTTTTATCAATAAAAGTTACTTTGTTTGTTGGTTTTCCAAAACCTGCTCCTTCATCCTGTAGCGAATTTAAAACTATCAAATCTAAGTTTTTTTTCTGAATTTTCAATGTCGCATTTTCAATTTCATTTTCAGTTTCTAAAGCAAAGCCAATCAAAAACTGTGATTTCTTTATTTTTCCCAATGATGCTAATATATCTTTGGTTTTTTCAAGTTCAATTGTTAAAGCAGAATCTGATTTTTTTATCTTTTGCTCCGCAACATTTTTGGGCTTATAATCTGCAACTGCTGCTGCGCAAATAGCAACATCGGTTGTTTCAAAATAATTATGACAAGCATCATACATTTCTTGAGCTGACGTTACTCTAATTAAGGTAACATTAGAATCGTCAATATGTAAATGTGTTGGTCCAGAAATTAAAATTACTTGAGCGCCATATTTTGTAGCACTTTGAGCAATGTCAAAACCCATTTTCCCAGAGGAATGATTACCTATAAATCGAACAGGATCAATGGCTTCGTATGTTGGACCGGCAGTTATGAGTATTTTTTTCCCTTTTAAAGGTAATTTACTTTCTAAATCATTTTCTAAAAAAGAAACAATATTTTCAGGTTCTGCCATTCTTCCTTCTCCAGATAAACCACTTGCTAGTTCGCCTGATTCTGCAGGAATTATAATATTTCCAAATTGTTCTAGAGATTCAAAACTAGAAATTGTTGATGGATGTTTATACATATCCAAGTCCATTGCTGGTGCAAAATAAACTGGGCATTTTGCTGACAAATAGGTTGCAATCAAAAGATTATCACAATTTCCATTTACCATTTTAGATAAAGTATTGGCAGTTGCTGGAGCTATAACCATCAAATCTGCCCAAAGTCCTAATTCAACATGATTATTCCATTGCGCATTCTCATCTTCTTCGTTATAAAAAGTGGAATGAACAGGATTTTTAGAAAGCGTTGATAAGGTAAGTGGTGTTACAAAATCCTTAGAAGCAGGTGTCATTATCACTTGGACATGCGCACCTGCTTTTATAAATAATCTAACTAATGTTGCGGTTTTATATGCGGCAATTCCACCAGAAACTCCTAGTACTATTTTTTTTCCGCTTAAAACTGACATCGTTAATTAGTCTTGAGTTGTATCTCTGTAGTAAATTTTATCGTCAAGCCATTCTTGAACAGCTAAAGCGTGTGGTTTTGGTAATTTTTCATAAAATTTTGAAACTTCGATTTGTTCTTTGTTTTCAAAAATTTCTTCCAAACTATCATTATACGTAGCAAATTCTTCTAACTTTTCAATTAATTCTTTTTTGATTTCAGAATTAATTTGATTGGCTCTTTTTGCCATGATAGTAATTGCTTCATAGACATTTCCAGTACGTTCTTCTATTTGACTTTTGTTATAAGTAATAGTGTTTACTGGTGCATTCGTCTTTTTTAAATCCATCTCTTTGTTTATTTAGAAAATTGTTTTAAATCGTTTTCAATTCTTGCTAACATTTCGTCAGCTGTGTTTTTATATTCTGAATCGGCTTTAAATTTTGTCAAATTTGTATATGCAACTTTTGCATTCTCTAAACGTTCTTGCATTTTTGAAGGAACGCTATTAATTGCTAAATTGTATGCTGAATCAAGTTTATAATATAATGCTTTTTCTTTGAATGGTGTTCCTGGATAATTAATTACAAAATTATCTAGCGCAACAATTGCCGATTTATGGTCAGAAATTGTGTTGTACTGTTTTGCAACTTCAAATGCTTTCTTTTCAAGTTTTTCTCTTAAATCCTTCACTAATAAATTAGCTTCCGCCAAATTTGGTGACTCAGGATATTCGTCAATATAATTTTGCAACTTATCTATTGCTTTGTATGTATCAACTTGATCTAAACTATAAACTGGTGACAATTTTGAAAAACATTTAGCTCCTAGAAATGCACATTCTTCTATTTTTTCGCTTTTTGGATAACTAGCTGCAAAACTTTCAAATTGATAACCTGCTAAATAATATTGTTTTGTTTTATATAACGACTGAGAATACATATAAAACATCTTCTCTGCCGATGGCTTACCTTTGTATGCTGGAGCAATTTGTTCAAAAAGACGTATGGCTTTACTATATTTTCCTGCTTCATACAACTTTGATGCTACATCAAATTTAACCGAAACATCTTCAGATTTCATTGCTTTTTGATATTCGTTACATGACGAAAAAAAGACAACTAAGGCAATAAGTACAAAAAATTTCTTCATTTAATTTATTAATTCAGCCGATTTTAAAGACATTATGAGCTCTAAAAAGCAACTGCAAATTTAGTTATTAATTATGGAATACAAAATATTTTTTTTAGTTAGCTAAAACTACATTTTTGTAATGGTTGTAACAAATGTTTTTATTCGACCAGAAAGCTCTTCGTCAACGGTAATTAATGGCAATCTTACTGTATTTTCAGAAAGTCCTAATGTTTTGAAAATTTCTTTAATTCCAGCTGGATTTCCTTGTTCGAATATCATATTAATAGAATCAGCAAGCAAATAGTGAATTTTATACGCTTCCTCTACTTTTTTATTTAATCCTAGATGAACCATTTCTGAAAATTCTTTTGGAAATCCTTCGGCAATAACCGAAATCACACCTGAACCGCCAGCCAAAATCATCGGCAACGTAATCATATCATCTCCAGAAATCACTAAAAAATCGCTTGGTTTATCTTTTATCAATGCCATTGCTTGAACGATATCGCCTGCAGCTTCTTTAATTGCAACAATGTTTTTAAAATCGTTAGCTAATCGTAAAACCGTTTTTGGGAACATATTACTTGATGTTCTTCCTGGAACATTATATAGTATAATTGGCAAAGGTGAAACTTCTGCAATTGCTTTAAAGTGTTGGTAAATTCCTTCTTGAGTTGGTTTATTGTAATATGGTGAAACAGAAAGAATTGCCACAAAATCAGAAAGATTTTTCGATTTCAATTCATCAATCACTTGTTGTGTGTTATTTCCGCCAACACCAAGCACTAGTGGTAATCTACCGTTATTTGCTTCAACAATTGTTTTAATTACTAATTCCTTTTCAGCTTCATTGAGTGTTGCACTTTCTGCAGTAGTTCCAAGAATTACAAGATAGTCAATTCCATTATCAATTTGAAAATTTACAATTCTCTTTAATGCTTCAACATCAACAGAAAAGTCTTTTTTAAAAGGTGTTACCAGCGCAACGCCAGTACCAATTAGTGATTGCATATTATATTTTATTAAGTATTTTTAAATATTTGAAAAGTTCTTCTATAAAAACTTTATAATTTTCAGCGTTGGTATTAATCATGAAGTGGTTAATTCTCTTATCAATAGTACTAAAACCAACTTTAAAACTAGCTTTTGATAAATGAGAAGCCAAAACTAATGCCGCTTTTTCAGTATCATAATAATTAAGTAACAAATCAAAACGTTCGTTTACAAAATCTTGAACTCCTTTCTGTTCCACTTTTCCGCTCCAACTTAAATCCTTGTAACTAAAAACAGGATAGTCAAAGGTTTCATTTTTTTTAATTACATTCTTAAAAACCAGAACTTTAATATCACTTTCAAGAATTCCATTTTGGATTAACTCTTTTACTAAATCTTCTTTTTCGTAGAAATAACTTTCGTCAAAAATTATCCCAACAGTTTTTATCTTATCATCAGAGCTTGAAAGTTTTACATTTGATAAACTTTTGGTAACAATTTTTTTTGTTAGTAGTTCCTTGATTTGATTTAAAAACATTGTACTTTTACTTGAGTTACAAATTTAATAAAATTAGTAGTATTTACGATGGTAAAACTAAAAAACTATAACGTTGTATTGAAACAATTTGTTTTAATATTAACATTTGCTTTGCTCCTTTCTTGTGGAGAAAAAAAATATTTTGTCACAAAAATTGAAGGCAAAAAAATAAGTGTTGAAAATTCAGTTATAGAAAGTACTGAAATTGAAAACTTTGTAAAACCATATCGTGACAATATTGATAAAGACTTAAGTCAAGTTCTGTCATTTGCTCCAGAAACTTTGGATAAAACAGGAACTTGGCAAACACCTATTGGAAATTTTTTATCCGATATTACTCTTGAAAAAACACAACCTATTTTCGAGAAAAGAGAAAATAAGTCTATCGATATTTGTTTACTAAATCACGGTGGAATTCGCTCCATAATTCCTAATGGAAATGTAACTGCTAGAACTGCTTACGAAATTATGCCTTTTGAAAACACTACAATAGTTGTTGGACTTAAAGCGGAACAAATTGAAGAAATTGTCTCCTATATTATTTCAGAAAAAAAACCACATCCTTTGTCAGGAATGAGTTTTACTATTGACAAAAATAACAATCCAACGTCAATTTTGGTTAATAATAAACCGCTTGAAAAAAATAAAATCTACTATGTAGTTACTTCGGATTATCTTGTCAATGGTGGCGACAACATGACTTTTTTTCAAAAAGGAGTTGAAAAATACAATCTAGATTATAAGTTACGAAATGTTTTGATTGATTATTTCAAAACAAATAAAGAAATAAAAGCCAATACTAACATTAGAATCAACAAAGAGTAATACTATGAAAAGAAGAGAATTTATAGAAAAAACAGCTTTAAGCTCAGCTCTAGTTGGTCTTGGTGGCATTTCATTACCAAGTTTTACTATTTTAGAAAAAAAGCAACTAACGATACTTCATACTAACGATGTTCATAGTTATATTGATCCTTTTCCTGCTAATCATCCAAAAAATCCAAATTTAGGTGGAGTTGCTCGTAGAGCAGCAATTATTGAAAATATTCGAAAAGAAAATCCAAATGTTTTATTGCTTGATGCTGGAGATATTTTTCAAGGAACACCTTATTTCAATTATTATGGTGGCGAATTGGAATTTAAACTAATGAGCATGATGAAATATGACATTGCGACCATTGGAAACCATGATTTTGATAACGGAATTGATGGTCTTTTTGGACAGTTACCAAATGCTAGTTTTGAATTTGTAAATGCTAATTATGATTTCAAAAACACTATTTTAAATGGAGTAATTAAACCATACAAAATAATTCATAAAAATGGAATTAAAGTTGGCGTTTTTGGACTTGGAATTGAATTGGAAGGTTTAGTTGACAAAAATAATTATAAAGAAACGGTTTATAATAATCCACTTGAAATTGCTCAGGATTTATCAAGGATTTTAAAAGAAGATAAAAAATGCGATTTAATAATTTGTCTTTCGCATTTGGGCTATCAATATAAAAATGACGAGCAAAAAATTAGTGATTTAAAATTAGCTTCTCTCACAAAAAACATTGACTTAATAATTGGTGGACACACTCATACTTTTTTAGACAAACCTACTGTTGTAAAAAATAGTGAAGGAAAAGAAGTTATTGTTAATCAAGTTGGTTGTTATGGATTAAATCTCGGTAGAATTGATTTCTTTTTTGACAATGATAAATCAAAAATTGCTGAAGGAAAATCAATTGTTATTTAATTTTTCTGCTTCAATAACATACTTATAAAAAGAGAAAAAGGCCAAAGCATTAAGCGTCATTGCTAATGGTCGTAACACTTCTTGATACTCATTCTTGAGATAATATTTTTCTATAAATATCACAAACTGCAACATTACAAAAAGCAATGCGCTAATCAATAAAATTGAATTTTGTTTATTATCGTTCATCACATAACTTGAAAGTGAAATTCCAGCAAATAGTGAGATGAGTAAATTTTGTAAAATCAATAAAACAAAACTATCATCAGGAATGTATGGTGTTTCAAAAAAGAGATAGAAAAAAACAATTAAAAAAGGTGCCGTTGCAATAATTATTGGTACTATATCTTTTATTTTATTTAGCTTAAAAATTAGATAAATAATTAGTATTCTATGAATTGTAAAAACTATCAGTGCATAAAACAAGCATAACATTGTATCAGGAATAAACAATAAATTTGTCAATAAAGACAATGACATTAAAATGACAAAAAGCAAATCTCTTTTTTTGCTTTCAATTACATAAAGTAAAATTAAAGCTAGCGGAATTAATGGTTTAAAAACTAAAATCAGTGGTTTATAAATGTAAAATTCACAAATTACTTCTACTAACGCTAATCCGAAAAAAAGAAAAGTTACTATTCTAACAACGCTATTATATTTAGTAGATTTTATCATATTAAATAGCGCTGTCTTTTAAATCATTAATTATTTCATACTTGTTATATCTGTTTTTTTCGGTTAAAAAGATAAATTTTGTTAAAAAGAATTGCCCAAAAACAAACATTACCATAGCCAAAGCATGAAATAAGTTTCCATTTGAGTAAAATAGTTTTAAAATAAAAACAAACTGTGTCAGCGCAAAAAGCATTGTGCTTATGAATAAGTAAAAATTTGATTTACTAGCTGATAATATAAAATTACCCAAACTCAAACCGCCAAGAATGGTAACAAAAACTCCATGCAATAGAAAAATATAAATGTTAACTCCTAATTCTTTGAAGGTAAAAAAGCATACGCTGAAATATATAAATATAAATGGTAAACACCCAATAATTGCAGGTAATAATCCTGGGGTTTTTACTTTTTTTACAACAATATAAATAATTAGAAATCTATATATTAAAAAAAATACTGAACCATAAATTATCCATTGATAGGTATTTGCAATAAAAAACATATTGGCAATCCAGCTAAAAACCAAAGCTAAAATGAAGTAAATATTACTATTGTGAGATCTTTTTATATAATACAAAATTAGTAATGGCATCAAAAGTGGTTTTGTAAACCAAATCAATGCTTTATCTTCATTGATTTCAGCTATAATTTCAATAAAAGCGACAATAAAAAACACTGTCAACAAAGCATTTGCTAACTTATGTTTTATCACTTTATGAAAATATACGCTATTACCCATTTTTTACATAAATTGAATTTATACTCAAACTATCTCTTGTATTAAAAAACTTTACCATGAAGAAATAGGACAAAAATTGTGTTGCTAAATTGAATATGTCAAATAAGAACGAACTAAAAACAAACTTATCAAAACAATAAAACAAATCCGAAATTAAAAAACACAATGACATACTAAACAAATTTAGTGAATTTATGTTGGGATTCACCAAATAATTAAAAATTGAAATTGTAGCTATTATAATTAATAATATTCCATAAGCTAAAAAAGTAATGTGATTGTTTATAATTGCTTCAACGGGTAAATCTAGTATTTCATTCAATAAAAGCAGTAAAAACAAAGCTATAATTAAAGTATATAGAATAATGATTTTCTTAAATTTTTTAAATCTAAAATCCTTAATTATGTAATAAAGTAAGAGTATATATCCAAAAGCAAAAGACAATAAAACCCAATCTAATTTTCCATTTGGAAACATCAAAATAATCATATCTCCAATGAAAAAAAAGAAAAAAACCAGCAACAATAAGTAGTTAGTTTTTGAAGTTTTTGTTTGTAAATAATAATATAAAATAGCCGGAATGATAGTTGGTTTCAATAGCCAATCTATCTTTTCAAAATCAAATATTCTTGCCAAAATAACAAAAATACTAGCTATAAAAAACAAGTATAAAGAAGGTTTACTGTCTTTCATTCTCTACAATTGCTTTACTTGTTATTATATTCATTTCTAAAATATTAGGTTCGAAGATAGCAAACTATTTTATTATTTCGATAAAATCATCCTCAGAAATAATTGAAACCTTCAATTGATTTGCTTTTTCTAATTTTGCTGGTCCCATATTTTCTCCTGCAATTACAAAATCGGTCTTCGCCGAAATAGAACTTCCCACTTTTCCACCATTGTCTTCGATAGCTTTTTTTAAATCATCACGAGAGAATTTTGAGAAAACACCAGAAACTACAAAAATTTTACCTGATAATTTGTCTGTAGCATTTGGATTATATTTTTCAATTAGTTCAAACTGAACTCCAAATTGTTTTAAACGCTCGATGATTACTACATTCTCTTTATTTTCAAAAAATTCGATAACACTTTGAGCAATCTTCTCTCCTATTTCATCAACAAGAATTAAATCCATCAAAGAAGCATTTTTTATAGCGTCAATAGATTTGTAATGTTTGGCTAGTTTTTTAGCAACTGTTTCTCCAACATATCGAATTCCTATAGCATAAAGCACTCGCTCAAAAGGTATTTCTTTTGATTTCTGAACACCATTTACTAAGTTTTCTGCCGATTTTTGTGCCATTCGTTCCAGCGGAAGAATGTCCTCAACGGTTAATTGATATAAATCTGAATAATCTTTAACTAAATCATTATTGAATAACAAGGCGACAGTTTCACCACCAAGTCCTTCAATATCCATTGCTTTTCGTGAAATGTAATGCTGAATTCTACCGATAATTTGTGGCGGACAACCATAAAAATTTGGACAATAATGATTGGCTTCGCCATCTTTTCGTTCCAATTCCGAATTACATTCTGGACAATGTGTAATATATTTTGTTGGTTCTGAAATAGTATTTCTTTTAGCCAAATCAACCGCAATAATCTTTGGAATAATTTCGCCTCCTTTTTCAACAAAAACTTCGTCGCCAATTCTAATATCTAATTTTTCAATTTGATCAGCATTGTGCAATGAAGCACGTTTCACAATAGTTCCAGCCAACTGAACTGGTTCAAGATTAGCAACTGGAGTTATTGAACCTGTTCGTCCAACTTGATAGGAAATCGAATTTAATTTAGTAGAAACTTGTTCTGCTTTAAATTTATATGCCATTGCCCAACGAGGCGATTTTGCAGTATATCCCAACTCATCTTGATGTTGAAAGCTATTCACTTTTACAACAACTCCATCCGTTTCATAAGGCAAATCATGTCGGTTTTTGTCCCAATAATCAATAAAATCAAAAACTTCATCCAAATTATTAGCTAATTTTGATTCCTTTGGAACTTTAAAACCCCAATTTCTAGCGACTTCTAAACTTTCAAATTGAGATGAAATTCCAAGATTATTTCCAACAATAAAATACAACAAACATTCCAACGGACGTTTTGCTACTTCGGCACTGTCTTGCAACTTCAAACTTCCCGAAGCCGTATTTCTGGGGTTTGAATAAGGTGCTTCTCCAATTTCAATCAATTCTTGGTTCATTTTCTCAAAACCTTCATAAGGCAAAATAATTTCGCCACGAATGTCAAAGCGTTCTGGAAAATTACCTTTTAGTTGAAGCGGAATTGATTTTATAGTTTTTATGTTTGTGGTAACATCATCTCCTTGAAAACCATCGCCACGAGTTACTGCTCTTTTCAATTTACCATTTTCATAGGTAATAGAAATTGAAGCACCATCATATTTCAATTCACATGTGTAATGTAACGGAACATTTCCTAAAACTTTTTGAATTCTGTTTTCCCAATCAATTAAATCTTCTTTGGAATAAGAATTATCCAAAGAATACATTCTATAATCGTGAACAACTGTTTGGAAATTTTTGGTAATTGTTCCGCCAACTCGCTGTGTTGGAGAACTTTCATCAAAAAATTCAGGATACTGATTTTCTAAATCTTGAAGTTGCTTCAGCTTTTGATCAAATTCAAAGTCAGATATAGTTGGATTATCCAACACATAATAATTGTGATTGTGTTGATTGAGTTCTTCTCGTAAATCCTGAATGATTTTTTGAATATCCATAAAAGAAATTGGCTATTTTAGTTGCAAAATGTGTGCACTAAAATAGCCAATATTTTTTTAAAAAGAGTGTTTTTTACGACTGAATTATTCCATTTATTTGTAAATATAACTGTCCATCGCTAAGAATTGCTCCTTGGGAAATCAAGTCAAAAATTGCTGTATTTCGTTCTTGTTCATATTCTTTTTTACCTAAATGTATTTCAACTGTGTCGGTAAATAAATTATCACTCAACCATTGTAATCCTTCTTTTTGCAAAAAATCTACATCAGGAACTAATGCTTTTAAAACAATCGATTGAATTAATTTTTCCTGACAATGAAAAAGAAAAATATAATTTTTAGAAAAGTGTTCTAAATAATTTGCACTTTTCAAAACTCCTTCCCAAATCAAATCAGAGAAAACATCTAATTCTTGTTCTGCAACTTCTGGTTTTTCTGTTTTGATTTTATCCCATTCAACTTTATCTATTGATTGCGTTGCTAGGAAATTACTAAATTCCTGGTGCAATTCTTCAAACTGTTCTTTTGTTAGTCTTTTGTATTTCATGCTAATTAATTATATAAAAAAATCCCGACTTACATCGGGACTTTTTGTTTTGTATGTTGAAATATTAAACTTCAGCTACGATTTCATATG
>DAOLYL010000020.1:0-20165 GCA_035425765.1 Flavobacterium sp.
ATGGGTGCTGTTACGGTTTTGTAGTGGTCAGTGGTCCGTTTTTTAGTGGTCAGTGTTCCGTTTTTAGTAGGCAGTTTCAAGTGGATGGGCTTACAAAACAAAACCCGATTCTGTATTGGAATCGGGTTTTGAATTGAATTAAAGTAACGGTTTATTCTTTGATAATCTTTTCTACTTTGGTTCCGTTATCTGAAGTTATTTTAAGGAAATATATTCCTTTGGCTTTGTTGGTTATATCTATCGTTGTGTTCATTTCGTCAAGGATATGGGTTTCCATCAGTCTTCCTTGCACGTCGAATAGTTCAATCGATTTAAGAGTAGATTGGCTAGTGATGTTGATATTCCCTTTTGTTGGGTTTGGATAGATAGCAATGGTTTGGTCAACTTCAATATCGCCATTACTCAAGGCAGCAAAGGTTGTTTCAGCATCGTTAGTTACTATCGGGAAATTATAGTCAAAATAAATGCCTGCTCTTTGCAACACGGTGTCGTTTTCTTCGAGATTGGTTTTGGTTTTTATTTTGAATAATACGTTTCCGTGTCCACCAACTGGCGGATTTCCTGCGGCAGCGGCTAGATTAATTCCTTCAAAAACAAATTCGACTAGGTTATTAGTAATACGCGTTGAGCTTGGACTAGAGGTGTTTAATAACTGCATCGAGTTGATGTCATACTTGCTTTCGTCTATGGTTAAACGGACTACTATGTTTTCAGCATAGAACGTTCCTGTGTTTTCAAAGTTAACAATATAGTGAAGGTATTCGCCAATTTCGGTTGGAGGAACAGATGCACCTTCGAGACACATAATATCATTTGGATCAAAAGAACCAAGAACCGTTTGGTTAAATGTAAATTGGTTGTCTGATGGTAGTTCGTCACTAACGACTGGCGTAATAGTAGCGGTAAAGTTTAGAATATCACCATTGTTAACCGCTGGGCTTTCCATTGGCGAGTTGATGTTAAGTATTAGTTCAATACTTCGGCTTTCAAATGGCATTAGGTTAGTATAATCCCACGAAAGTGCATTGGTAACGGCAGTAGTAACAGTTGGTTCAGATGAAACAAAATCGGTTCGGTTATCATCAAAATTTAGGTTGATGGTTCCGGATTCCATTTGGTTTCCTTTGTTTTTATACACTACTTTATAGCGAGCATCAAAACCAGGACGTGCTACTTCTAGTTGGGTGAAGACAACTTCTATATCGCTATGAGTTCCTACGGCTGCTATACAAAAGTCTTGAGTTGAAATGTTGTTATTATCATTGGCAAAAGTAAAGTCGGCTGAGCTAGGCGAGAAGGTGAACCAAGTTGGGTTTTCGATATTTGGTTCAATAGTATATGTTCCAGCGCCAGTATAGAAATTATAAGTTCCATTGATGTTAGTTACTGTAGCACCAAAGGCACTTCCATCGTTTACGTTTAGTCTAACGAATGGGTTGACCACATCAGTAGCATCGCAACCATCGTTGTTATCGTCAAAAATGGCTATACCTCTGATGGTGTTGTGGTTTCCGCCTGGCGAGAACGTGCAGTAGGAGTTAGATACTGTAGTACTCATTCCTAGTCCGTTTAGCGTAGTTTGGATAGTTTCTAGTTGCGCTTCATCTGCACAGATGTATTCTAGGGTTGGGTTATTGGTGAAGTCTAAAGTTTGTTCAGCTCTACCATTTTTTATAAATAAAGTAGTTAGCAAGTTGTCGCTACAGCGCAAATCATTTAGAAAAGGTGCGTTGTTTATATTCAAAGTTGTCAGTTGGTTGTTGAAGCAAAGCAAGGTTTGGAGGTTGTTTAAATTGCTTATATCCAATAGAGTGCTTTGAGTATTTCCACATCCAAGATAGGATAAATTGGTTAAAGCACTAACGTCTAAATTTGGAATTGCATTAAAAGAATAGTCTAAAAACCTAAGGTTTTGTTGGTTAGTTAAGTTTAAAGTTGTCAATTGGTTTTCGGCACAGTAGAACGTAGTAAGATTGTTTAGCCCAACGATATAGATATCAGTCAACTGATTGCGTGAACAGTTTAGCATTTCAAGTTGGGTTAGGTTGCTTACATCTATTGCTGTAATTTGGTTTTGAGCAATATCTAGGTGTTTTAAATTGTTTAAACTGCTTACATCCAAAGAAGTAAGTTGGTTGGAATAACAATTCAACGTTTCAAGACTAGTTAAACCGCTAACATCAAGACTGGTTAGATTATTATTAACACAAACTAACGATTTAAGATTAGGAGATAGACCACTAACATTTGTAAGCGTAAGGTTGTTATACGAAAAATCTAAAGTTATTAAGTTGGTTAATCCGGCTAGATTTAAAGTAGTCAATTGGTTAGAAGCACAGATTAAGACTTGAAGCGATGTTAAGTTAAGCACATTAAGCGTTTCTAATTGATTATAAGAACAATTCAGCGTTTTAAGACTAGGCAAATCAACTAGGTTTAAATTCGCCAATTGATTATAGGCATATTCCAGTATTTCAAGATTGATTAAACCTGTTAAATCCAAACTATTAATATTATTATGAGAGCATTGCAAGCTTTTTAGATTAACCAAGTTGCTTACATTTAAGCTTGTAAGTTGTTGGAAGTTGCAGCTAAGTGTTCTTAGATTAGTTAAATTATTCACGTTTAAAGACGTTAGTTGTCCTAGATTATTAGGCACACCATCGCAGCTTAGCTCTTCTAAGCTAATCAATCCTGTAAGGTCAAGACTAGAGAGTAGGTTTAAATTACAGTTTAATTTTTTTAGATTAGCTAATCCAGCTACATTTAAGCTGCTTAATTGCCCAGAATATTGACCGTCAACAATATAAGCGTTAGCGCAAGTTAGTTCGAGTAGATTAGTTAAATCAGTAACGTCTAGACTGCTTATGTTATTTCTAGAACAATCAAGTAGTTCAAGATTGGGTAAGTTGGTCAGATTTAAAGAAGTTAAAAAATTACTAGAACAGTTTAACTCGGTTAAGCTAGATAATCCAGTTAAATTTAAAGAAGTTAGTATTCCATAGCTACAATTTAATTTAGTAAGATTAGGCAAACCACTCAGGTTTAAGCTTGTTAATTTGCTTGAACTTACTGCATTTCCAGAGACATTTCCAATAACGCTAAACTCTTCTAAGCTAGTAAGATTGGTTAGTGTTACGCTAGTCAGTTCATCATTATTCCCACAGTTCAAACTAACTAAATTGGTTAGTCCATTGATGTTTAAATTGGTTATTTTATTACTGTTGCAAATTAGTTTTGTTAGGTTAGAAAGTCCATTAATTGACAAGTTAGTAAGCTCATTTGCAGAACAGTTCAATTCGTTTAAAGTGGTTATACTATTTACATTTAAGCTTGTAAGTTTATTATAACTACAATTAAGTTTAGTAAGATTAGCTAATCCATTTAGGTTAGTCAATTGATTACTAGAACAGTCTAAATCAGTTAGATTATCAAGACCATTGATGGTTAAAGTAGTAAGCTGGTTGCCAGAACAATTCAGTTTGGTTAGGTTTGTAAGTCCAGTTAGACTCATAGCCGTAGTACCGTTGTTGATATAAATAATTTCGGCAAGGTTAGGAAAACCACTAAGGTTCAATGTATCAAGAGAAGTGCTAAGGCAATTTAGTTTAGCTAGACTGTTCAGGTTACTGATGTTTAGCGTGTTGAGGTTAGTCATGCTAAAACAAGAGATTTCTGTTAAATTAGGCATGTTGGTAGCCGTTAAAGTGTTCAAAATAGGTAGATTGAAACACGTCAATATCCTAAGATTGGTTAAAGCACTTATATCCAAGTTGGATATTAGACTAGTAGAAAATCGTAAATCCTCTACATTGCTAAAGCTGTTAAGTCCAGTAACGTTGAATATTAAGAACTCGGAAATGGATAAAATCTTTACCGCTTGGGCTTCGCTTACTTGAATTTCACCGTCGTTATTGGCATCAATTGTCATCCATTGGTCGCTAAAATCTTTTGCAATTTGCACAGTTGGACTTGCTGATAACAATGACGCTTTGAAGTTAGCATCAGGAATAGTGACTATTTGTGCATTTACTATCCCAGTAAATAGCAGTAGTAAGAGTAGTAGTTTTTTCATCGGTGGTATTTTATATGATGTGGTCATGTTTTTTGAGTTTAAAAATTCTTGATTAATTCTTGCAGTCGTTCTTTTTTACTTTGCGCAATAGGAATGTTAGTATTATCCGCCATAATCACATAACCACCATCTGATTTGATATATGATTTTAAGTAAGATAAATTGATTAAATGCGATTGATGAATGCGTTCAAAACCGTGTTCAGTCAATAATTCTTCATATTCTTTTAGTGTTCTAGAAATCAAAAGCGGTTTGTGGTTTTTAATAAAAAACTCAGTATAATTTACTTTTGCTTCGCATCGGATAATATCTGACACTTCAAACAAATGGATGCCATCACTAGTAGAAAGCGCTATTCGTTTAAAATTATCTACTTTTTTTCGAATGTTTTCTAACAATAAATCAATGTGATCAAACGAACTGCTTTTTCCAACTACTTCTTTGATTTTAACAATCGTACTTTGTAATTCTTCAGGATCAACGGGTTTAAGAATAAAATCCAATGCCGAAAACTTAAACGCTTTTACTGCATATTGCTCATGAGCGGTAATAAATACAATATGTGCTGTGGTTTTTCCAAGCTTTTCAAGTATGTCAAAACCAGTTCCATCATTGAGATGAATATCAAGAAAAATCACTTGCGGATTTAAGGTTTTCAATAGTTCAACACCTGTTTTTACGCTTTCGGCTTCACCAATGATTTGAATTTCGTTGGTATAACGTTCAAGCAAAGCTTTTAAACCTGTTCTTAAATGTTTGTCGTCGTCTATTAATACTGCTGTTATCATACTATTGAATATATTGTATTGGCAATTTCAAGGTTACTCGAGTTCCTTTGATGCTGTTATTTTCTACTAGTTCTTTGATTTCTATTTGTGCCGATTTTAATATGGTAGCTTCCATAATTTCCAATCGTTTTTTGGTAATTTCCATCGCCATAGATTGATGTGCTTGCATTGAGTTTTGTTTTATCTCTTTTGATTTGGATATTCCAATTCCATCATCAGTTATAGTACAAATCAGTTGATTGTCTTTTACATCAAAGGAAACTTCAATTTTACCACTGCTTTCTTTTGGAACCAAACCATGAAGAATAGCGTTTTCTACAAAAGGTTGAATAAGTAATGGAGGCAAACCCATGTTGAATTCAACAGCATCACTAGAGGTTATTTTAAACACAAATTTATTGTGAAAACGAAGTTGTTCTAGTTCTAAATAGTTCTGTAAACTCTCAATTTCTTTATCGATAGGAATGATAGAACCTTTGGAATATTCGAGTGTCAAACGCATTAATTTTGAAAATTTCGATAGATATTTCAGCGCTTGATCGGTTCCGTTTTGAACAATAAAACTCGAAATAGAACCCAAACAGTTAAAAACAAAGTGCGGATTCATTTGTAGATGCAACGCTTTTTGTTCGTATTCGGCAACTTCTTTTTGCAATGTCAATCTGCGTTTTACTTGTCTTCTGTTGAAAATTACAAATACTAAACCAATCAATAACAATCCACCAACGATAGAAAAGAAAGCGATTAGTTTGTTTTGTTTATTCTTTTCTATCAAAACACTTTCCTTCATTTGATATTCAAAATTCATTTCAGCGCGAAGAAATTTTTTGTTGTTATCTAAATTAATTATGCTGTCACGTGCTTGAATATAAGCTTTGTAGTGAAGTAATGATTGCTTGTCATTTCCTGTAATTTCGTGAATTTCGCTCAATAATTTTTCAGAATGAAACGTTTGGTCCAATACGCCAAGTTCTTTAGCATATTGTAATGATTTTTCAGCAAAAGGAAGAGCATTTTCTACTTGTTTTTGATCATAATACAATTGTCCAAGATTGTATAAAGCTAAAGCGCCAACAAATTTATTGGAGATGCTTTCACTCATTTCAATGGAAGCGTTGTAGTTTAAAATAGCATCGGTTATTTTGTTTTTCTTTTTATAAAAATCTCCTAAATAATTTAGCAAAAGCGCATTTCCACGTTTGTTTTCAATAGTTTCAAATAGTTTTTTAGCTTTCGAATAATAGATAAAAGCATTTCTCAAGTCATTGTTTTCAAAGTAAATAACACCAATATTAGTAAAGGTTACAGGTAGCGTTTGCTCTCCAATTTCTTCTTGAATGGCTGCTGCTTTTTTTAGATATTCTAACGCTTTTTTATTATTTCGTTCTGATTTATAGACAATTCCAATGTTGTTATACGCTTTAGAAACACCAATTTTTTCATTGAGTTTTATGTAGAGTTGGAGCGATTTTTGGTAGTTTTCTAATGCTAATCCATAATTATTTTCTTCTGAAGAAATAACTCCATAACTAGCGTAAGCTCTTGCTAATCCTATTTTATTTCGTTTGTTATTAGGTTCGTTTTCTACTAATTTTTCAAATAAAAGGATAGCTTTTTCTATGTTTTGTTTCGCTTTTTTATAGTCACCAAGTATAATATTTGCATTTCCTAAATTGATAAAGGAAATGGCATAACCAAATTCAAATTTCTTTTGTTTTGAAAATGTAGATGCTTTTAATGCAAAGACAGCAGTAGAATCAGGATTGATGACTTTATATTCATCGGCAATTTGATTATAAAGATTTGCGCGTGAAGTGTCAATTTTTGTGGCTTTTACAACTCGTTTTAAACTGTCAATCTTTGCATTTTGCACCTGACCGATAGCTGAAAAAGTTATAAAACTTATTACTGATAGTATGATATAATTACTTTTCAAAATCATTGTTTTAATTTCTAAAGCAAATATAAAGCAAGTTGTTAGTTAAAAATGGAGTAACTTATTATTAAGCAGTTTTGAGTTATTATTTGAATATGATGGGTTATTTGACAAAAAAACAAAACCCGATTTTCATTGAAAATCGGGTTTAAATCTACTAATCTAAAGTCTATACTTCAACAGTCCAACCAAAGGTGTCTTCGGCTAGTTTGTATTGAATTTTAGTCAATTTATCTTTTAGTTGTAAAGCAATTGAGTTTTCAATTTTTGGTAATTCATAATATGTTCCTTGGTATTGAAATCCAACTATTGGGCTAACGACAGCTGCTGTTCCTGCTCCAAAGATTTCTTTTAAGCTTCCGTCTTTTGCAGCAGCAAGCAATTCGTCAACAAGAACCGAACGTACATCAACATTTATTCCTTCTCTTTTAGCGAGGTCGATTAAACTTTTTCGAGTAACACCATCTAGAATTCTTTCGCTGGTTGGCGCAGTGTATAAGGTATCATTAATTCTAAAGAAAACGTTCATTGTTCCTGCTTCTTCAAGTTTTGTATGTGTTGCATCATCAGTCCAAATGATTTGTTGAAATCCTTTTTCTTGCGCTAGTTTTTGAGGATAAAATTGAGCTGAATAATTTCCAGCCGCTTTTGCAGCACCAATTCCACCGTTAGCAGCACGACTATAATGTTCGGCAATGATTACTTTTACTTCACCAGAATAATAGGATTTTGCAGGCGAAAGAATAATCATAAATCGATATTGAGTTGATGGTTGCGCAATTACTCCTGAACCAATAGCAATCATGAATGGTCTGATATACAGCGTATTTCCTAAACCTTTCTTTACCCAATCTCTTTCGATATCTAAAATTGTTTTCAGTCCATCAATAAAAATGTTTTCAGGAACTTCTGGCATTGCCATTCTTACTGCTGATTTATTAAATCGGATTAAGTTTTCGTCAGGACGGAAAAGCCAAACTGAATTATCTTCACCTTTATATGCTTTCATTCCTTCAAAAATAGCTTGACCATAATGAAACACCTTTGCAGATGGATCAATCATAAATGGTTCATAAGGTTTTATAACTGGTTTTTGCCATTGCCCTTCTTTGAAATCACAAACCAACATATGGTCAGTAAATGTGCTTCCAAATGAAAGATTTTCAAAGTCAACATCATTAATTTTTGAAGAAATAGCTCTTACTATATCGATTTCGTTTGTAGTTTTTAAACTCATTTAATATTTTATTTGTTTATAAATACATGTAATCATCTGATAAGTAATGAAATACAAAATATTTTAAAAATTAGTAGTAGTGTTGTTAGTATTTTGTAAAACTAATAAAAAATATTTTCGATTTAGCATGAAGATTTATTTTTTCACAGATAAAAAATTAATCAAATTTTAAATTAATTTTCGGGTATTCTAATTACTTTTGTTTCAGTTAATCAATTTAATTTTTTTATGAAAAAAACTATTTCACTTTTATTAGTATGTTTCTTTTTTGTGGTAACAGGATTTGCACAATCCAATAAAAAAGCAAAATTAAATCCAAATGACTATGCATTATTTGGAGAAAAGTTCACCTTAGATAAAGTAATGACCGAAAAGGAAATGTTGAAAAAATACAAATCATTAAAAAAAGGTGATACACTTTATGTAAAATTTCAATCAAACATAAAAACAGTTTGCAAAAAGAAAGGATGTTGGATGAATTTAGATTTGACTGACAATAATAAAGCATTTGTAAAATTTAAAGATTATGGTTTTTTTGTGCCGTTAAATGCTGATGGAAGTGAAACAATTGTTTATGGTAAAGCTTTCGTTGATGAAGTTAGCGTTGATGAACTAAAACATTATGCAAAAGACGGTGGAAAATCGCAAGCAGAAATTAATAAAATCAAAAAGCCCGAAGTGACTTATGCTTTCATGGCAAATGGAGTTTATATAAAGAAGTAACCTTATGATGAAGCGAGTTTTTCTTTTCTTTATTTTAGTTTTAATAGTTTCTTGTCAAAAGAAAGAAGATGATACTAAGAAAAAAGAAGGTTGCACTACCGATACTATAAGCAAATCGGGCGAAAAAAAGTTCGAAATGTATCAAATGTCAGAAATGGCAGCATTGATGGAACAAATGTATGTGGACAATCAACGTTTGAAAGAACGCATTCAAAATGGAGAAAAAATAGGTGAGTTTCCACAGCATTTCTTGAAAATTCATAAAGCTGTAATGACCGATTCTACTGAGAACGATGTTTTTTTTAAAGAACAAGCAGCTAAGTTTATCAAAGCACAGGAAATGATTTATAAAGATGCAAAAAATGCAAAGCAACATTTCAATGCTGGAATTGATGCTTGTATTCAATGTCATCAACAAAAATGTGGTGGACCAATTCCAAGAATTAAGAAGTTATATATTAAGGAGTAATTTTGAAAAAAGAAATTATTCAAACCAAAGATGGTTCAACAACATTCTATTTGCCTGAACTGAATGAAACCTATCATTCTAAAAATGGCGCAATTCAAGAAGCATATCATGTGTTTATAAAAAATGGGTTTTCTCTATTTGAGGGACACGAGCTTTTGCGAACTGGCGAAGCAAAACCCATTTCTATTTTAGAAATTGGTTTTGGAACAGGTTTAAATGCTTTTATCACCAGTTTAGAATCACAGAACAATAATCAAACTGTTGATTATGTTGGAGTAGAAGCTTATCCAATTACTCAAGAAGAAGCTTTGACGATGAATTATGCTAATCAAATTGATGCTTCAAAAAATGAAGTGTTTCAAAAAATACATCAAATCGACTGGGAAATTCCAATACAAGTCAATCCAACTTTTCAGCTCACTAAAAGAAAGCAATTATTTCAAGATATTGTTGATGTTGAAGTTTTTGATTTAATTTACTTTGATGCATTTGGATATGATGTTCAACCGGAATTATGGTCTGACGAAATTTTCGAAAAAATGTTTATTGCTTTAAAGTCTGGTGGTGTTTTAGTTACTTATGCCTGTCGATCGGTTATTAAAAATTCAATGATTTCTGCGGGTTTTAAAATTGAGAAACTTCCTGGCGCACCAGGAAAAAGAGAAATGCTTCGCGCTAGCAAACAAGCATGAAATTTAACATTCCTATAGTTTTATTTAACTTTTTGTTGTCAAATAATATCTTGTTTATGTGGTAACTTTGAAAAAATATAAAAAATCATTTTTATAATTTCTACCATTAAATTGCACTTTACTATGACAAAAACCATGTTAGCCCACACAAAAAGAGTTTTAAGAATTGTAAGTTTTGATGTTAATCTATTTTACAAAGAGCTCGAAAAGGCATATAAATTTTTATTGCCTTATGAACTTGAAGAATTAACAAACTGGTTATTAAAATTTACAGATGACAAACCAGATTTACAACAATGTTTAATCAAAATTAATCCATAAAAACTAAAGGAACTTAAACGGTTCCTTTTTTCATACTTATTTGTTTTAGTATAAGAAAATACATTTAAAAAATGTTAATAAAGTCTTTTTATCGTGTAAAATTGCACTTAAACGATGTTTTTTAGCATAAAAGCTTGTTTGAATGATTTATTTAATATACTTTTACTCAACGTTCAAATAAGAGTTAACCCCAAATCTTAACATTATGCCACGAATGATCTATGATTACACAAAATCTGTACTCGAGAGAGTCAGTTTTGACCCAGCTTTATTTGCTAAAGAATTAAAAAAAGCAATTAGAAATTTACTGCCTTATGAGTTAGAACAACTTAAAAGGTGGTTGCAGTTTTTCACAAAAGAAAAACCCGAGTTAACAAAATGTTTGTTGGTTATAAATTAGTAATTTGATTAGTTGATTGATTAGAAATAAGGAGTTTGTGCGAACTCCTTATTTTTTTTGTATAGGACTAATAATTTCTACATTTTGAAAAGCTATTGCACCTCTAACAACTCCAGAGATTGTATTTCTAAGCGCTTCAATTATATGAATTTTTAGTTCATTTTTAGGAAAAATTAAACTTACTTCTCTTGCTGGTTTTGGTGAGGCAAAGTGGCGAAGCTTTGTTTTATTCTTTTCATTTAAATCCAAAGTATGCAAATAAGGAAGCAAAGTTGTTCCTAAACCTTCATCGGCTAATTTTATCAATGTTTCAAAACTTCCGCTTTCAATTTGAAAATGATTGCTTTCATTTTGACTTTTATTTTTACATAAATTCAAAATTCCATCTCTAAAACAGTGACCATCTTGAAGAAGTAAAATTTCATTAATATCTAAATCATCAATTGTGATTTCTTGTTTTTTAAACGAGGAATGATTTTCAGGGACATAAGCTACAAAAGGTTCGAAGTATAAAACAATTTCCTTAATTTTTTCATCTTCTAAAGGAGTGACAGCAATTGCTGCATCGAGATGACCATTTTTTAATTTAGAAATAATTTCGTTGGTGTTCAATTCCTCAATAATCAACTTTACTTTAGGATATTTTTTTATGAAATTATTCAAAAACATTGGAAGCAAAGTCGGCATAACCGTTGGAATAATTCCTAAACGAAATTCACCACCAATAAATCCTTTTTGTTGTTCAACAATGTCATGAATTCTGTCGGCTTCATTGACAATATTCTTTGCTTGATTGACAATTTTTTGACCAATTTCAGTTAACTGTATTGGTTTTTTTGTTCTATCAAATATTTGAATAGATAGTTCTTCTTCAATTTTTTGAATTTGCATGCTTAATGTTGGTTGGGTAACAAAGCATTTTTCTGCGGCTAGCGTAAAATTTTTATGTTCGGCTACTGCCAAAACATACTGAAGTTGTGTAATTGTCATGTGAATAGTAAAATTTGATACAAATATAAAAACTATCAATTTAATTTATAGTAATAATTGTCATTTAATAATGCAATTAAAAAAATGTTGTTAAAATTTAATTAAAAAAATTTATTCCAACCGTTGGTATTGTTACCTTTGACGTATGAAATTCATAGCAAGTATCATATTAATTCTGTTTGTAACTTTTCTTTCAACACCTACTGTGGTGAGTTTGATACAGAAAAGTACAGATATTTCTATGTTTTATAGTTTTGCTGAAGAAGAAATTCATAAAGAATTAAAAGAAGTTAAAGCTGAAATCAAACAAAGTTTTGATTATCCTTTTTCTGAAACTACAATTAAGAAAAATTCAACAATTATTTCTGAAAACTTGTCAAAACATGACAACGTTTCTGAGGAAATATTTTCTCCACCGCCCGAATTAATTTAATACAAACAAGTTTACTTTTCGCTCTAGCGAAACAATAATTGTATTAAATTAATTAAAGGTAATGACAAAAAAAATAAATCTTTTTGCAAACCTTAAATCTGATTTTGCATCAGGTTTAGTGGTTTTTTTGGTGGCACTTCCACTTTGTTTAGGAATAGCATTAGCATCTGGCGCACCATTGTTTTCAGGAATAATAGCAGGTGTAGTTGGTGGAATTATTGTTGGATATTTAAGTAAATCTCACTTGAGTGTTTCTGGTCCAGCAGCTGGTTTGACTGCAATAGTTTTAACTGCCATAACTGATTTGGGCGCTTTCAACGTATTTCTACTTGCTGGATTAATTGCTGGATTAATTCAACTTGTTCTAGGATTTATAAAAGCAGGTTCAATTTCTAACTATTTTCCAACAAATGTTATTGAAGGAATGCTTGCGGGTATTGGTGTAATCATCATCTTGAAGCAAATTCCACACGCTTTTGGTTATGATGCCGACTATGAAGGTGATGAGTCTTTCTCGCAAGCTGATGGACAAAATACTTTTACAGAACTTTTTAATTTTCTTGATTATATAAATTTAGGTGCTGTTGTTATTGCTGCCATTTCATTATTCATATTAATTGTTTGGAACAAAATTGATTTTTTAAAGAAGATTAAATTAGTTCCACCAGCATTGGTTGCCGTTATTGTGAGTATTTTAATCAATGAATTTTTTATTCGTTCAGGAAATAGTTTAGCCATCGGAAAAGAGCATTTAGTTAGCTTACCAGTACCAACAACTTTTGAAGAATTTAAAAGCATCATTATCTTACCTGATTTTACTGCAATTACTAATTCAAAAGTTTGGATTGTTGGAATTACCATAGCAATTGTTGCCTCGATAGAAACGTTACTTTGCATTGAAGCTGCGGATAGAATGGACGTTCAAAAACGATATACTGATACTAACGTTGAATTAAAAGCACAAGGTATTGGAAATATTATTAGTTCATTATTAGGTGGTTTACCAATGACATCAGTTGTTGTAAGAACTTCGGCTAACAATGATGCTGGTGCAAAATCTAAAATGTCTGCTATTATTCACGGTGTATTATTGTTGATTAGCGTTTTAGCAATTCCAGTAATCTTGAACAAAATTCCATTAGCAACACTTGCTGCTGTTCTTTTATTAGTTGGATATAAGTTAGCAAAACCATCAGTATTCAAGCATTTCTGGGAAAAAGGAAAATACCAATTTGTTCCTTTCATAGCTACTTTTGCAGCTGTAGTTTTTACCGATTTACTAAAAGGTGTAGCTCTAGGGATGATTATTAGCATTATTTTCATTCTAAAAGGGAACATGAAACGTGCTTATAACTTTAGAAAAGAAGAATATAAAGATGGTGACATTATCCATATTGATTTAGCGCAAGAAGTTTCATTCTTGAATAAAGCATCTATTAAAAATACTTTAGCTTCAATTCCTGAAAATTCTAAGGTAATTATCAACGCTGCTGATACTGTTTATATTGCACATGACGTTCAAGATTTAATTAAAGAATTTAAAAAAATTAGAGCAAAAGAAGATAATATTAAAGTAAAACTTGTTGGATTTAAAAAAGCATACGATTTAGAAAATACTGCTGTCTCAGACAAGAATGTATTTTTTGAGCAAAAAGTTCCTAAAAATTAAGTTTTAAAAATAAAAATTACACAAAATGAAAACACTAAATAAAGAAATACAAGCACAAATTACTCCTAGAAAAGCACTAGAAATTTTAAAAGAAGGAAACAATAGATTTATAAAAAATCTACAAGCTCACAGAGATTTATTAGAGCAAGTAAACGAAACCCGTGATGGACAATGGCCGTTTGCAACTATCTTAAGTTGTATCGATAGTAGAACATCGGCTGAGTTAATTTTTGATCAAGGTTTGGGCGATGTATTTTCAGTTAGAATTGCTGGAAATATAGTCAATACCGATATATTAGGAAGCATGGAATTTGCATGTAAAGTTGCTGGTTCTAAACTTATTGTTGTTCTTGGTCACAGCAAATGTGGTGCTGTAAAAGGCGCTTGCGATCATGTAGAAATGGGTAATCTTACCGAGTTATTGTCAAAACTTCAACCAGCTGTATATCAAGAGAAGGAAACAACTGGGGAAAGAAGTTCAAAAAATGCTACATTTGTTGAGAATGTTGCTCAAATAAATGTGAAACGCAACGTTAAAAACATCATTGAGCGTAGCTTTATTTTAGAGCAAATGGTTGAAAATGGTGAAATTGGAATTGTTGGTGCAATGCACGATCTTGAAACAGGTAAAGTAACTTTTTATGATGAAGTAACTTATATCAAAGACGAAGTAAACCCTGATTTTTCAGTAGCTGAGCTAAGACATTAATTTAAACTAATAAAACAATGAGTGAATTATATAAGCAACTAATAGAAAACAATAAAAAATGGGTTGAAGACCAATTGGCTCTTGACAAAGACTTTTTTAAAGACTTAGCCAAAGGGCAAAATCCGCAACTTCTTTGGATTGGTTGTTCTGATAGTCGTGTTCCTGCCAATGAAATAGTTGGTGGAAAACCTGGTGACGTTTTTGTTCACAGAAACATAGCCAATATGGTGGTTCACTCAGATATGAACATGTTGAGCGTATTAGATTATGCCGTTAATGTTTTAAAAGTTAAGCACGTAATCGTCTGCGGACATTATGGTTGTGGTGGCGTTAAAGCTGCTCTTGGCAACAGTTCAATTGGTATTATTGACAACTGGATTCGTCATATCAAAGATGTATATCGCTTGCACAAAGACGAATTAGATAGTATAACCAATGAAGAAGATCGCTTCAATACCTTTGTTGAAGTAAATGTAAAAGAACAAGTATTCGATTTGGCTAAAACATCAATTGTTCAAAATGCTTGGAAAAACAACCAAGAACTTTATCTACACGGTTGGGTTTATGGACTAAATTCGGGCTATGTTACTGATTTGAATGTTAACATAAGTTCGGATAAAGACCTCGACGATGTCTATCAACTGAAGTTTTAAATAGAAACGCCGCTTTTAAGCGGCGTTTTTTTTATTCGTCATCATCACTATTTTCATTAAAAGCCGATGGTAACATTTTTGGGATAAATTTTATCAGTATCGGTAGGAGTAATGCACCACCAGGAAGTAAAAATATAGTCAGCGATGGCACTGTTTTACAAATGTCGAGCAATTGCTTTTTTATCTTTTTCTTTTCTTCTTTATCCAAATCTTTGTGGGTTGACTTGGCTAAGAGTTGCATCAATTCCTTACTTTGTTTAATCTCTTTTACTAAACGTTTTTTATTTCTTGTAATCAATACACCAACGCTGTCAGTAGTATTGTCATAGAAGTGTTTTACTGGATTTGAAAAGTTGAAATAAGGAATCTCACTCTTATATTTCACAATAAAATAGTTCACATATTCAATACTATTCAGAATTGATTGTTCAGGCAACTCTAGTTTTTCGCCTAGCTTATACATAAAGTATCGCTCTTCGTTTTCTACTTTTTCATCGCTCCAAAGACTAATTCCGGCTAAGTCGAGAATGTATAATTTTTCCATCACATCATCAAGATAGCTCAAATCAATGCTCTCAATGTTTTTACTATTTACGCTCGAAAATTTATTATAACGAACAGACGATTCAAATAATTTTTGCAATAATTCATCATGTCCCGAAATTCCTGTTTTTGATTTCAAAGAAATAGAAACTACACTGATAACAATCTCTTCAATCTTATTAGAATACTTTTCGGGAATTTCTGCTAATTCTAAAAACTTTTTAAACGCCAAAACATCAATAAACGATAGCGCATTTGTAATAACATGCGAAAAGTTTTTGCTGAAGATATCTTCATTCGTTTGCACTCTTGTGTGAATAATTTCTTCAAGGTTTTGCGAACTTGATTGACTGCTCAGGATATTAAAAATAGAACTGCTCTTTGGGTTTAAACTCTTATAAAAAGTCACGCAATCGCTGGTAAACTTTACCGTGTCAACTGATTTGTTTACCAAACAGTGCATTTTAAATAGCGTATTCAACAGACTGATTTTCGAAATCTCTGTTGGTAGCCATTTATCTATTGGGATTGGAATTCTAGTATCTACATTGATAACATGACCAAAAATGAAACCTGTTTTTTTGATGGAATCATACAACTCAATTTCGTCATTGATTATTCCTTCAGCAGAGTGCTTTTGCTCAACAAAAAACTTGTCTATCCAGCCGTGTATTGAAGGGTTAATCATCTTTAGAATTTAATTTCACTGCAAAGCTAAATCTTTTTTTGGTAGTAAAAGAATAAGAAATAGTTATCCCTTTTAATAGCTGCCACGCATCTTACTATTTTGTTCGCAGAGCGATATAATTTCGGCTATTCTGTTGGCTCGTGTTTCTTCTCTTTTGGCTTGGTTTAGCCAGTATAGATAACCCTTTTTATAGGAAGGACTAAATTGTAAATAGTTGTTATAAGCTGTTGGGTTCTTGTTAAATGCTGCGGCTAAATCGTTTGGAATTACTAAATTATCAACGTCGTTTAACGATTCCCACGAACCATTTTTCTTGGCGGTTTCTATTTTTTTTAAGCCGCTTTCGTGCATTAGGTTGTCGGCAATTAGTTTTTCGATATAGGTTTTATTTAGTTTGCTCCAAACACTTTTATCTTTTCTTGGGGTGAAAAGCTGTCTTCTTTTGTCGTCGTCAATTCGTTTTACGGTAGAATCTATCCAACCATAGCAAATGGCTACCTGAACGGCTTCTTCCCATCGCATGCTTTCAAAATCGCTACTTACTTTATAGAAAATTAAATGAGCACGTTGACAGGTTGCATGGTTTTCGTGTAACCAATCACGCCACTCTTTCGCATTCTTAAAATATAAATGTTCTTCTTCCAAGGCAGTGTTATTCAATAATTGCAGAACATGCTACTCGTCCGCCAGCGTTTCCGGTAGGTTGTGTAGTAAAATCATCTGGATTAGCGTGAACAATAATTGCTTTCCCAACAATATTTTTAGTTTCGTCAGCACAGCCAATACACCATTCGTCCGTTTTTAGAGTAATTGTAGCCGTTCCATTTTCATCCGCAATAACATTACCAATATCACCTTTGTGGTGTTCAGCATCCGTCCATTTTCCGTGTTTCTTAAAGGTTGGGTTCCAATGTCCACCAGCCGATGCTGCATCTGCCGAAGAGCAATCTGCTTTTTCATGAATATGAAGACCATGAACTCCTGGTTTTAAATTTTTTATTGTAGCTTCAAAGGTAACAAACCCGTTCTTTTCGGTAAACGATGCCACGCCGCTAACTGTGCTTCCGCTTTTTGCTTCAAGCTCTAGGACTAGTTTCTTTGTGTTGTTAGTGCTACTAGATTTGCAGGCAATCAATACGCTAATAGCAATGGCGCTATAAATAAATAATTTTTTCATGAGTAGTAATTTTTATCAAATTTAAACATTTTCTCCGTTGTTTTTATTTCTTTAACGTTTTACAAATGGTTTGTCTAGCGGATAATAAATTGTATAATTCTTTAGAATGGTATCCAATTGTTGCTTCTCGGTTGGTGTAATTTTTCGCAGATAAAATCCTTTGCTCAAATCAGTAGCATCATAGGGTTCTGGATAAACTTCTGCCACCACAAACTCGTGCAACGAATAAGGAACAAAACACGGCAACGGAACATCTAGCATCAAATGGTAATTGTTTGGAGTATAGAATTTTAGCTTACCAACCGTGTAGGTGTCATAATCTGCAATACTATACTCTTGGGGTTTTAAAACCTGCTCTTTTTTTGGTTTCCCCATCAGTTGACCAACATAGAACGAAGAGATATTTTGTTGTAAAAAATGAGGAAATACAAACACAAATACTATTGCCAATGTACCAAAAACAGCGATAAGTTTATAATAAATCGACCTTATAGAAACCATCAAGAGCAACAACGCTAGGAGCGGAAGCATAGCATCTAGCATAAAACGATATTGTCCTGAGAGGTAGAAAATAAGCACCACTTTTAGTGTAACACACAACCAAAGTAGTTTCATTTTATTATTTTTTTTCAGAAAAGCAATCCCGCCAAAAAAGAGTAACCCCAATACAATTAGCAAATTAATAATGCTTTTAAATCCGCTCAAAGTGAACCATTTTAAGACCTTAGTCATAACATTCCATGATAAAATTTCGGCTTCGGAATATTGCATATCATAGGTTTTTTGCAATGCATATCGGTTAGAAACTTCTAGTAAGAATGACGAAGGTTTCCAGGAAACATCCACTAAATTAGTCTGCATTGGAAATATAAAATCGCCAAACGACCATAGTTGTTTACCAAAAAATAAAACCAATAAAAAGGAGGTAATAACAATATTCTTCCCTTTGGTAAGTTCTTTAAACCCTGACGATTTCCACCAAAGAATAAGCACAAACAACGGCAACCAAAACACTATTGCTTTAAGCGTAAAAAGATATATAGCCAATAGCCAAAGTGCGCTATAGTTGGGTTTACTATTTTTGTCAAAAACTTCTATAGTGCAAATAATAGCTAGACAATATACTGGCAAATCGGGCGATGGCGACTGCAAATAAATCAAAAAGAACGGCAAGAAGAGGAGTAGCGCCCATTTGTTTTTTTCAAAAATATAGAGCGTAAAAATAAAGAAGATGACTAAGTTGATACGTAAAAAAGGGTCTAGAATTTGGTCAAAACTTGCTTGAAAAATATGCCAAGACGATTGCTGGCCAAGCACCAAGTTGATATTAGAAATCCCTTTAACGATGCCATATTCGCTCAACCACTTGACTGTGCCAACATAATAACCAAAATGGTCGTTGATGAAAGGCGCAAAGGTGCTAACGCCAATGGCAAGCAAGACAAAGAGGAGCAACCACAAATCTTTGCGCTTCTGAAACATCCCAATAACTAGATTTTTGATACTGTATAATCCCAAAAGCCCAATGAGGATTACCACAATTTCGAAAGAAGTGTTTAGCGGCATAAAAAAACCAACGGTATTGGCTAGTAGCGTTACCGAAAGTAGCCCAGCCACTAGCGTGCTAGACCAACCCGACCAAAAATTGCCATAGATGCGAGAGGTTAAATTACCCCAACCGAGCAAAATTAGCACTATTGCAAGCAGACTAATAATTAGGTAAATCACGATGTATTGGTTAGTATTTCAGCGTAAAAATAGCAAAGAAATAGGTTAGTAGTATAGATTTATTTTTCAATAAAATATAAATTGGCTGTTCCCGAGGATGGTTTAAATTTTAAGTTTTCTTGTTCCTTTTGTCTATCGATGAGCAAAATACCATCTAAATGGTCGCGCTCGTGCTGAAAAATTACGGCAGTAAAACCCTCAAGTAGTTCGGTCACTTTTTCGCCTTTTATATTATAATACTGCACTTGAACCGAGTAATGGCGCATAATCATGCCGCGTTCGTCAAACGATAAATCGCCTTCGGGACCTTTTTGCATCAAATCTGATTTCCAAATAATTTCTGGATTGATGAATATTTCAAAAGGTTTGTTTTCCTTGTCAAAACGTTGCACTAGAACCATTCTACGATTAATACCCACTTGTGGAGCGGCAATACCCACGCCACGATGGTTAACATCTTGAACCGATTTTAGCATTTGGTTGGCTAAAACCTTAGTCAGTTTGTCCTTAGGATTAATGGGTTTAGAACTACTTTTCAAAATGATGGAATCGTTGTGAAACTTGGTTTGCGTTACCCGCATCATTTTAGTAGTATCGGCAAGAATTAATTCTTTTTCTTGCTTTGTTAGCTTTTCATATTGCTGCGAATAAACCACTGTTGAAAACAATAGAACAAAAAGAAAGGTCTTGGTTTTAATTATTAAATTCATAGTTAAACGATACTTTTTTCAAAGATAAAGATTTTAAGATTAGATTGAATAGTTGGGTTTTTTAATATAAAATTCGCCGACAGAACAAATTAGTACCGCATTTATATTTTTTAAAACTATAAAATTTAGATACATCTAGCAAGTCCTTATAAATAATAATTTTCAAAAAGGTAAACTTACCCTAAGTTTGGGTAAACTTACCTTAAGCTTGGGTAAACTTACCC
>DAOLYL010000021.1:0-14001 GCA_035425765.1 Flavobacterium sp.
TACGTTTTTGATGAATTCCATGCGAACTCACTTCCATAAAGCAAAATTCGCAACCGATTTCAACCATTTCATTCAAATAATTATTGATAGTTAATGAATCTGGCGTTGTATGTGTTGCTTTATATTCGGTTTCATCAACCATAATTTTTACGGTAGAAAGCAAACCAACTTTGTAACCCGCTTTTTTAAATAATTGATATAAAAGCGAAGCAATTGTCGTTTTGCCATTTGTTCCAGTAATTCCAACCAAACGCAATTTTGACGACGGATTTTCGTAATAATTGGAAGCCATAAAAGCCAAAGCCGAATTCGTGTCTTTTACTTGAATGTATGTAATTCCAGTAACGATAATTTCTGGCAAAGTATCACAAACAATAACCGTTGCGCCAAGATTTATTGCTTTTTCAATAAAATCATGACCATTAGAAACCGTTCCACGAATTGCTAAAAAAACGTCGTTCTCTTGAATTTTTCGAGAATCGAATTCGATTTTGTTCACAGTCATTTCCGTCGAACCTTTTACGACTTCGATAGCAACTTTATATAATATGTCTTTTAATATAATCACGATAATTCGAGTGTGATAGTTTTTACTTTTTCCAATGCTTCACCAGGTTGAATGGATTGTTTTTTTACTTTTCCGGTTCCGATGATTTTTACTTTTATTTTTAAATTTTCTAGCAAGGCAACTGCATCCATTCCTGCCATTCCTTTTAGATTTGGTACTACTTTTTTCTCGCTGTTAATTTTATCGTTATAAACCGAATAGGCAACTTCTTGTTTATTAATTTTCTTATTCAGATTTTTAATTTCGTTGGTCGATGGCGCATCGGTAAAAATCTTTTGAGCAATTCGTTTAAAAACTGGTCCAGCAACATCGGCACCATAATAATTATTCAAGGATGTATTTGGTTCATGAACCACAACAATGCAAGAATATTTAGGATTTTCAGCTGGAAAAAAACCTACGAACGAGGAAATATAATGTTTGTCATTTCCGCCATTTTTTCCATAATTAGCTTGTGCAGTTCCCGTTTTTCCTGCCATGGAAAAATCTTTAGAATACAACTTTGCACCTGTTCCTCTTTTTACAACATTTGATAAAAGTGCTTTTAATTTTTTGATGGTTTCGTCAGAACATATCTTCGGATTGATGACTTGTTTGTTGTATTTTTTTATGGTTTTGTTCCATTCTTTTATTTCGGAAACAAAAATTGGTTTTACCATTTCTCCATTATTAGCAACAGCATTGTACAATGTTAGCGTTTGTAAAGGCGTAATTGCAACACTATATCCGTATGCCATCCAAGGCAATGTGTTTGCATTCCAACTTTTATCGCCTGGTTTATGAACTGTAGGTTTTCCTTCACCTTGAAATGGTAATCCAAGCGGTTTATCTAAACCCATTTTAGTTATCCTATTGATAAATTCTTGTGGATTATTTTTATAGTTTTCATAAACTGCTTGAACCAAAATCGTATTTGATGAAACTTCAAAACCTCTTCCAAGAGAAATTTTTCCGTAACCACCTTCGTGAGAATCGCGCACTTTGTCACCTCGATAAGTGATAACGCCACCACGACTGTCATAAACCTTTGATGTATCTACTTTATTGTCATCTAGAAGCGCAATCATATCTACTAATTTAAAAGTAGAACCTGGTTCATGCGATTCGGCTACAGCATAATTTACCGTTTCATAATACGAACCGTCTTCTGCTCTACCTAAATTTGAAATTGCTTTCACATGACCAGTTTGAGTTTCCATTACCACAACACAACCATGATCGGCTTCAAATAATTCTAATTGTTTCAACAAAGCATGATGCGCAATGTCTTGGATATAAACATCTATCGTAGAAATTACGTCATAACCATCTTGCGGATCGACTTCATTTACATCACGAATAGGTTTCCATTGACCTTTTGCAATTTTTTGTTTGGAAACTTTTCCGTCTTTTCCATTCAAATAATTTCTAAACGACCATTCTATTCCCTTTCCGTCTAATTCGCCATTTGGTTTTACACGTTCGTAACCAATAGTTCTTTCGGCAATTTTCCCGATTGGATGTTCACGAACCGTTTTTTGTTCGGTAATCATTCCACCTTTATACGTTCCGAGATTGAATAATGGAAACGTTTTCAATCGCATGTATTCCGTATAACTCAATCCTTTTGCCAATAAATAGTAACGATTTTTATTAGCATGTGCTTTTCTCAATTCGGAATGATAATACGAACTTGGTTTTCCTAACATTACAGATAATGAGTCGGCTAAACCTTCTATATTTTTATCAAAATCTTCTTCTTTTGGCGCAACAGCATCAAAACGGATTGTATAATTAGGAATAGATGTTGCCAACAAACTTCCATCAGACGAATAAATATTTCCTTTATTGGCTGGAATTACAAAATCTTTTACGGTTTGTTCCGCCGCTAATTTTCTATAATGCGCACCTTCAACCCATTGAATTCTGGACAGTTTGAATACCACAGCCATTGCCATCAAAAAGATGCCAAACGCAACTAGGTAAATTCGATAAGACATTTGTTTATCTTCTACTGCCATAACTTTTGGAAAAAAGTTTTTTCAACTGGTTTTTTTACTTTTATTTTTTTTGGTGGAACCGATGACGGAAAAATTTTTCGCTCTTCCATTTTTTTGGAAACGGTCGATTCCATTTTTAATTTCATCAATTCCGAACGTTTATCTACAAACTCCGAACGCAATTCTTTTACTTCGCTTGTTAATTCGGTAATTCTGAATACTTTTTGTTCGTATCGATGCGTATTTGCAATCATCAGAATCGCAATCAGAATAAGAAACAAAATGAAACGCCAGTTTTTAGTAGCATCTTCGTTCAAAAGAAATCTTGCTTTCAATATGCTATAAACACCTTTTTTCATTTATTCTAAATTTTTTCTGCTATTCTTAATTTTGCGCTTCTTGCTCTGTTGTTTATTTTGATTTCTTCGTCGGTTGGAACAATTAATTTTCCCACTAATTTGAACGGAACGGAAAAATTTCCAAAAAAATCGCGTTCAGGTTCGCCTTCAAACATTCCGTTTTTCATAAATCGTTTCACTAATCTATCTTCTAGCGAATGATAGGAAATTACGCTTAATCTTCCTTCAGGTTTCAATATTTCAAGTGATTGTTCTAAAAATTCTTTTAAAACTTCCATTTCTTGATTGACTTCAATTCTAATGGCTTGATATATTTGGGCTAAGACTTTGTTTTTTACTTTTTCGGGCAAATATTTTGATAAAACTGTTTTTAATTCTTCCGATGTTTTGATGTCTTTTTTTTCTCTAGCATCAACGATTGTTCTTGCTAATGCTGGAGCGACTTTCAATTCACCATAATCTGCAAAAACACGTTTTAAGTTGGCTTCGTCGTATTCGTTAATGACTTTATAAGCATCGAGTTCGTTTCTTTTGCTCATTCTCATATCCAAATCGGCTTCAAAACGAGTTGAAAAACCTCTTTCTGGAACATCAAATTGATGCGATGAAACACCTAAATCTGCCAAAATTCCATCGACGCTTTTTATTCCTTGAAATCTCAAAAAACGCTTGATATATCTGAAATTTTCATGAATTAACGTAAATCTTTCGTCTGGCAAAGCATTTTCTAAAGCATCTTCATCTTGATCAAAACCAAATAATTTTCCGTTTGGTCCAAGACGTTTCAAAATTTCTTTGGAATGTCCGCCACCGCCAAAAGTTACATCTACATAAATTCCGTCAGGTTTAATATTCAAACCATCAACTGTTTCGTGTAACAAAACTGGATTATGATATTCCATTGTCGTCGTCATTTATATTTCCCATTACATCTTCCGCCAAATCAGCAAAATCAATATCATCACCAGCAATTGATTTTTCATACAACTCCTTATCCCAAATCTCCACGATATTCACCGCAGATGAAAGCACAATGTCTTTTGAAATTTGAGAAAAAGTCATCAAATCTTTTGGAACCAACAATCTTCCTAAAGCGTCAATTTCAACCACTTTCACTCCAGCCGTAAAACGACGGATGAAATCATTGTTTTTCTTTACAAAACGGTTCAGTTTATTGATTTTTTGCATCATTAAATTCCATTCGCTCATTGGATATAATTCCAAACACGGCTGAAACACCGAGCGCTTCAAGACAAAGCCATCTTGCAGCGAACCAGCCAATTGCTTCTTTAATGCAGCAGGAATCATCAATCTTCCTTTTGCATCAATCTTGCATTCGTATGTTCCAATTATTGAATTCAATGTGTTCTTATTTGATAATGAGCAAAAATATAAAAATAATTACCACATTTTACCACAAAATACCACTTTGTTAATAAGTTTTACCACTTTTGAGATTTAATCAGAAGCAGTCTTAAAAAAACCTAAAGTCATTTTATTAACAAAAATTTAAGGAAATAAAGATTTTGAAGCAGAATTGAGAAAAAAAAATGTTTTAATCGGCTTTTTTTGAACATACTATAAAGATTTTGAAAAATGATTACTCTAAAAAAAATCTAAAAAATGTTGACAATTAACACTTTATGATTTCTTTGAAAATTAATCGGAAAAGCATTATGTTTTTAGTAAATAATTATAATTCTACTCCAATTCTATCTAGAAAATTATATATTTGTGGACATAAGGAAATGGAAAATTTAAATGGATAAGAATTATATAAAAGACGGTAAATACAGCTATTATGAAGTTGGAGAAGGAACACCAATTGTTGTTTTGCATGGATTAATGGGTGGATTAAGCAACTTTGGTGGTGTAGCCGATTATTTTTCTACAAAAGGATATAAAATTGTAATTCCGGAATTGCCAATTTATACCCAAAATATCTTAAAAACAAACGTGAAAGCTTTTGCAAAATATGTGAAAGATTTCATTACATACAAAGGTTTTGACAGAGTCATTTTATTAGGCAATTCACTTGGCGGACATATTGCTTTGTATCATTCAAAAATGTATCCCGAGAAAGTAGCTGGACTTGTAATTACAGGAAGTTCAGGTCTTTATGAAAGCGCAATGGGCGACAGTTATCCAAAACGCGGTGACTATGAATACATTAAAAAGAAAGCTGAAGCTGTTTTTTACGACCCGAATGTAGCAACAAAAGAAATAGTTGATGAAGTTTTTGCGGTAGTTAACGACAGAATAAAAGTTATAAAAACATTAACGATTGCCAAAAGTGCAATTCGTCATAATATGGCAAAAGATTTACCAAAAATGCATGTAAAAACCTGTATCATTTGGGGCAAAAACGATCAAGTAACTCCACCAGAAGTTGCTGAAGAATTCCATAAGTTAATGCCAAATTCCAATTTATATTGGATTGACAAATGTGGACATGCAGCTATGATGGAACATCCTGATGAGTTCAACCGATTATTAGATGAATGGCTTAAAGAAGTCCATTTGTAACAACCGAGAAGTCCATTTTGGACTTTTTTGTTTTAAAAAAATATTATGAAAATTAATTCTGCTGAATTTATAATAAGTAATTCTGATGTGAGTAAATGTCCGTTAGAACGTTTGCCTGAATATGCTTTTATTGGTCGTTCTAATGTTGGTAAATCATCATTAATCAACATGTTGACCAATCATAAAAACTTAGCAAAAACTTCGGGAAAACCGGGAAAAACGCAACTTATAAATCATTTTAAAATCAATTTGAATTGGTTTCTTGTTGATTTACCTGGTTATGGATATGCAAAAGTTTCAAAAAAAACTAAGGAAGTTTTTCAACAATTTATTACCGATTATTTTGAAAAAAGAGAACAATTAGTTTGTGCTTTTGTTTTAATTGATATCCGTTTAGAAGCGCAAAAAATTGACTTAGAGTTCATCACTTATTTGGGAGAAATTGAAATTCCGTTTTGCATTATTTTTACAAAAGCAGACAAAATCAGTAAAACCAAAGTTGCTTCACACATTGCTGCCTATAGAAAGGCACTTTTGGCGAACAACTGGGAAGAAATGCCGCAACATTTTGTAACTTCTTCGTTAGAAAATACGGGAAGAGAACAACTTTTAGACTATATTGGAAGTATAAACGAAGAGATTTTTAAGGATAATGGCTTTTAAACTTTAAAAGTAATATTCGTCTAGTTTTTTTTCAACTCCATTTTTTCAGCAAAAAAATCACAAAAATCTTTCATAGTTTCAGCCATTTGTTCATCGGCAGTTGCGCGTTGAAAAGTTTCTGACATTCCAACCAATGTTTGATGAAAAAACTTTTTCATTTCGTCAACTGGCATGTCTTTGGTCCACAAATCAATTCGCAATGTTTCTTGCGCGTTACTATCCCAAATTGACAACATCATTGCTTTAGCTTCTTCATTAGCAACTCCTCCATCTTGTGCAGTCCATGTTAATTTTTCAGGAACACGATTTTCATCAAGTTCAATATTGAATTTTATTTCGGATTTGATAGTATTACTCATTCTTTTTAGGTTTATATTTTGATTTTTCAAATAATTCTTTAGCATCCATTTTCAACAAATCGGGAACTGTTGTTTTTGGATTATTTTCCATATATGACCGAACGATTTGCCATCCAATCCATTGTCCAACTCGTCCAGGTGATTCATTATCAATTTCGAGATAGAATTTAGAAAATGGTGCTAAATTTATAAATCGGTTAGCCAATTTAGAATCAGAACTATAAAGCAAGCTTTCGTCAATAAAATAACGCCAAATATAACTTTCATTTTCTTGACACCATGTGATTTGTTCTGGCAGGTAACCTATTTTTTCAGCATCCGTATAAGAAGGCAACAACACATCTTTTAAATACAATTCCTTACCATAATATACCATTTCAGACAGTAACGAAATATCTTCTGGCGCAGGAATACTTCTTAATGCAAAACTTGAAACCACATCTGGCATCATTTGTCTTTCTTCGAAATTTTGTTTCAAATAAACAGGAAAAGTATAGAACTTGTGTTCTTTCCCAAGATATAATTCTAGAGCTATAATCAATTTATCATTAGCATAAATTGCTTTATTGTTATAATCCATTTCGCCTATAACCGTATAGACTTTTGGCATAATAGTTTGCGGGAAATAATATTTTATGTGCTTAAAAACATCCTCAATTTCATTGGTTTGCTTTCCAAAGTCGGGATATTTTTTTTGAACCTCAGCATATAAGTCTCGCCAATCTTTGTTTTGCATTTTATCAATCCAAACTTTGTCATCATTGCCTTCTGGAAAGAAAAAAGGATATTCGGCTTTTAGATTAGGTAAATCTTCCGGCTTTGTTTCAAAAAAAGCTTTGTCAAAACGATCAATTTTTACTTCCACTGGAATTTCTTCTACCGCTTTTTCGACTTTCGTTTTTTTGTCGCATGAAATGAATAATAGTGACAAAAATAGTATCGTGAAATATTTATACATTATTAATGAATTAAAAGATGTAAAATTATGTTGAAAAACTTCTGATTTTTTAACTTTGCAAATATACATTTCAGTTTCTAAAAACTTTCATAACAAATGGCTAAAAAAAGTACAATTAATGTTGAAAAAGTAAATCAACATATCGTCAATTGGTTAAAAGAATATGCAACCAATGCAAAAGTAGATGGATTTGTAATTGGAATTTCTGGCGGAATTGACTCTGCGGTAACTTCTACGCTTTGTGCACAAACAGGTTTAAAGACTTTGTGTATTGAAATGCCAATACACCAACATATTTCTCAAGTTAATCGAGGCAAAGAACATATTGAGCAACTTAAAGATCGCTTTCCAAATGTGAAACATGCTATAGCCGATTTAACTTCAGTTTTTGAAACATTTAAAAATGAAGTTCCAAAAACGGAAAATGAAGTTAAGCTGAATCTATCTTTAGCCAATGCCAGAGCAAGACTGCGAATGACAACATTATATTATTTTGCAGGAATTAATGGATTACTAGTTGCCGGAACCGGAAATAAAGTAGAAGATTTTGGCGTAGGATTTTACACAAAATATGGTGATGGCGGAGTTGACTTAAGTCCAATTGCCGATTTAATGAAAAGCGATGTTTATGCTTTGGCAGAGTATTTAAATGTTCCAAATTCTATTCAAAAAGCGGCACCAACAGATGGATTATTTGGCGATTCAAGGACAGACGAAGATCAACTTGGAGCGAGTTATGATGAACTAGAATGGGCAATGCTTGAAATTGAAAATGGGAAGAAAGATTCAGACTTTGTTGGAAGAGAAAAAGAAGTATATAAAATCTACGAACGGTTACATTTTTCCAACAAACACAAGATGAATCCAATTCCTGTATGTTTAATCCCAAATAATTTTTAAAAATTTTAACTTTTTTTAACAGTATATTATTTATTTTTCAATAAATTTATCCCTTTAATTTCTATTAACTTTATCAAATACCACAATTATGATAAACGTATGTATCGCTGATAACTTTCCAGTTGTACACTTTGGGATGAAAGCTTATTTTAAAGACCACTCTGAAATAAGTATCGTTTCAAACGTAGGTAACTTTTTTATGATTCCAGATGCCTTAAGAAACAAAGAGATCGATGTTCTTATTTTGGATCTAGATTTAGACGGATTAAATAGTATTTATGAAGTAAAGTCAATCATCAAAAATTTCCCAAAAACTAAAGTTATCATTTTCAGCAGCTTGTCTGAACACATCTATGCACCAAATGCTATCAAAGCTGGTTGTGCAGGATATGTTCACAAGACATCAAAACTTGAAAATTTAGGAACTACCATTGTTAAAGTAAACAATGGTCAGATTATTCTAAATGACGAAATCAAGAAAAACTTAGCACTAATTGCTAAGCAAAACAAGTCAGAACGTTTGTATAGAAAGCTATCAAATCGAGAAATCGAAGTGTTACGTTTTCTAAGCGACGGTAAGAAAAACAACGAAATTGCTAAGATTTTAGGTCTTAACGAGAAAACCATCAGTACTTATAAACTTCGTTTACTAACGAAGTTAAATGTTACTAATTTGGTTGACTTGGTTAATAAGGCAAAAACTTTAGAAATCGTTTAAGCATCACTAAACCCGTCTAGTTTTAAATTAGACGGGTTTTTAATAATATGTTGAACGTATTCTTCCAATTTTATTGGTTAGAATAACTTTCAACTTGTTATAATCATTGATTGTAGTTTTGATTTCTTCCAATTCATTTTCTTGACTTTCAGGAGTGAAACTTTTCATTAAATCAACAATTAGCTTGTTTATTAAATATTCACGAAAAGAAATAATCGTTTCAGAAACATATTGACTTATTGTCGTGTTTTTATTTTTCACATAAATATGTTTCGCTTCCCAATTATGCAAAACTTCTTTTTCATCTTGCATTAAAATATCAGTCACAATTTGCGCAAAATCGGGCGAAAGCTGTTGAAAATAGTGTTCTCTATTAAAATCTTCAGACAGATTATACTTAGAAATCAAGTCGTTATATAATTCTTTGAAAATTGGATTTGCAAGTTCGATTTCATCTTCTTGCAAGCTCAAATAAATTCTTTGATGTACTTTATAATTGTTTTTTTCAACTACTTCAATCGTATCTCCTTCTTCGTTTACTTTCAAAAGCACGTCTTCAAATTCTTCTTCGTTGTTTCCATAAAGCAATAAAATCTCTATTAGTTTTTGTTCTAATTCATAAACTATATTGACTTTTTCTTGTGTAATTTGATTTTCATCTTTTACAACTTCAAATGCTTTTTGCTCTGAATTATCCGAATTTTTTAATTTTTTGTTGGCTTCAGAAATATCTTTTTGAATTAATTGTGCCAAAGTATTCAACAAAACTTGCTCCGAAATATCCATAATTCGGGAACATTCTTGAATGTAAACTTCGCGCTTAATTCTATCGGGAATTTTAGAAATACTAACAACCATATCACGAATCAAATCGGCTTTTTTGATTGGATCATTTTTGGCTTCATCCATCAAAAGTGATGCTTTGAACTGAATGAAATCTTTGGCGTTATTTTCTAAATAATGAACTAAATCTTCATAGGAATTTTTGCGAGCAAAACTATCCGGATCATCGCCATCGGGAAATGTACAGACTTTCACGTTCATTCCTTCTTCGAGAATTAAATCAATTCCACGAATAGAAGCGCGCAATCCTGCTGCATCGCCATCAAAAAGTACGGTAATATTTTTGGTCAAACGATTGATTAATCGAATTTGATCTGGCGTTAACGCAGTTCCAGAAGAAGCCACAACATTCTCAATTCCAGCTTGATGCATCTGAATAACATCCGTATAACCTTCGACTAAATAACAATTATTTTGTTTCGCGATAGCTTGTTTGGCATGAAAAATTCCATACAAAACTTTACTTTTATGATAAATATCGCTTTCGGGTGAATTGAGGTATTTTGCCGCTTTTTTATCATTGGTCAAAATTCTTCCGCCAAAACCTAAATTTCGTCCCGACAAACTTTGAATAGGAAACATAACTCTTCCTTTGAAACGGTCAAAATGTTTTCCGTCTTCACGAACGATTGTTAAACCTACTTTTTCAAGATAATCGAGCTGATAACCTTTGGACAATGCTTCTTTGGTAAACGCATCCCAAGTTTCGGGCGAATATCCTAAACCGAATTTGGCAATGGTTTCAGTCGTAAAACCTCTTTCTTTGAAATAAGTCAGTCCAATTGCTTTTCCTTCTTCCGATTTTAAAAGTGTTTCCTGAAAATAATCTTTGGCAAATTCAGAAACCAAATACATGCTTTCGCGTTCGTTAGCTTCAATCTTTTCGTCTTGGGAAACTTCTGTTTCTTCAATTTCGATGTTATATTTTTTTGCCAAATAACGAATCGCTTCTGGATACGTAAAATGCTCGTGTTCCATCAAGAAAGTCACAGCACTTCCGCCTTTTCCAGTACTAAAATCTTTCCAAATTTGCTTTACAGGTGAAACCATAAAAGACGGCGTTCTTTCTTCGGAAAAAGGACTCAATCCTTTATAATTACTTCCGGCGCGCTTGAGCTGAACGAAATCACCAATGACTTCTTCCACTCGAGCTGCATCAAAAACTTTATCTATGGTTTCGCGGGTAATCAAAATTTAGATTTTTAGATTGTTAGACTTTTAGATTATTAGATTACTAAAATCTTGAAATTGAAAGACGGTAAATTTACACATTCCGAATTTATAATTTATACTTAAAAGAAAAAAGATGCTTCATGACGAAACATCTTTTTAAAGTATAAAACTAACCCTAAACAAATATTAATTCCAATCAAATCGAACTCCAAGTGAAATATTGTTTTGCTTCACTGCATTATCAGCAAACATTGGATTTAAATCGTATTTGATGTACAAACTGGTTTCTTCATAACCAAGATATGCGCTGACACCATAAATAAAATCGTTTACATTAAAATCTCCTTTTTCTTTAGTAGAAAAATCATTTCCGTCGATTTCATAACACAATTTTTGTTTTGATTTTACACGAAAACCAGCATATCCACCAATTCCAAGACGAACACTTTTATGCGTTTTGAAAATTTCTTTTCCAGCATCGTTGGTTCTTTTTTTGGTGAAATCAAATTCCAAATGCAACGGAACAGTCACAAAAACATTTCGCAAACGTGAGTCTTTTAATTTAACTCCAAATTCTTCTAGATTGGTTTGATTTCCGTCGGTTACAAAAACTCGGTTATCCGTTGGACGAAGATTGTTATACATTACCGAAAAACCATATTTGGCGTGCAGCAGATTGTTGTTTTTGAAAATTCGGGTGTTTCCAGTAATTCCCCATTCGTAAAAATGTGAACCCCAATATCTAAAATCAGAATTAGCAACGCTTCCATCGGTAACCAAATTGTTCACTCCAGCAGCAAAAACAAACTGAGAAGTTGTTCTTAACTCCGATCAATTTCGGATGATAGAATCTCTTTTCTTTTTATCGGTTTCCCAATTTCTCCATTGCACCGTAAATTTTCCTCTTTTAACAATTATTTCCGTGTCATCAATTACTTCAAATGTTGCTGGATATTTTTTCCCGTTTATAACCAATGTGTCTACTTTATATTTTTTGTCCGCTAATTTTCCATTGGCTTTTAGTTGGATTAAGTCTTTTAATTCTTGTTCGTATTCTGCTACTTTAATCTCGATATTTTCGGCTCTTTTTAAGGCAAAAGCTTTCTTTTTTTCTTCGGCTTCTTTAGCCGAAATTTTCCCTTCTTCAAGTTCAACGTTAACGCTTTCCACTTCTTTTTTTAGCGCGTCCTTTTCTTGCTTGGTTGCGTTATCGATTTTTGCCGAAATGACTTTAACTCTTTCGTTAAAAGTGTTTTCTTGCGCTGTCATTTTGCTAACAAAAAGACATAACGCTACTGCTAAGTAAATTGTAAAATTTCTCATGATTATTTATTTTTAAGATTAATGATTGTTTTCTTAGTGATTTCTATTCACTACGGCTTCTTTCACCGATTTGTAATTTTTGTTTACAGTATTCAAAACTCTTTGTCTAAAAGACAAATCTAGTTCGGTATCAACTTCGGAAAGCATACTTTTGGCATCAACTTTTATGCTAGATTTATTGATTTTAGCTTCCTTTTTTCTGTCTTTTTCAACCGATGCTAAAAGTTCGTCAACATCTATGTAATTTACTTTTTTTTGATTTTCTTTTGGAATATAAATCTTTGTTGTGTTATCGATTTTTGGTAAATCTTTAATTCCGATGGCTTCACCAATCATGTATTCAATTTCTTTTTCACGATTGATGTTAGGGCTTTGATTGTTTTTTTGATTGATGATTGAAACTTGACTATTATTTTTTGGCTCCAAATTTTGAATTTCGGATTTCGGATTATAATTTGTCATTTTTTCATTTGAAACTATGACTTCGTTATTTTCACCTTTCGTTAGAATTAAATTTTCTGTTACAGAAGTTGTTTCTTCAATATTTTCCTTTTTAGTTTCGGTTTCAACAACGGTATTTTGTAGTTCAATTGTTGTGTTTTTTTGATTGAAATAGTACAAACCAAGTGTTACGAATACCAAAACGCTGGCAGCAATTCCAATATACTTGAAGGAGAAAAAAGAACGCTTTGTTTTTTTTTCTTCGGCAACGGTTAGCATGGCATCCAATCGATCCCAAGCTTGAGCAGAAGGTTGAATTTCTCTTGAATTCAACTTTTCTCTAATTTGGCTTTCTATATTATTCGGTTCCATTTTCATAATTTTTTAATTTTAAAACATTCTCTTGAAGCATTTTCCGAGCGTGAGACAATTGCGATTTTGATGTTCCTTCACTAATTCCGAGCATTTGGGCAATTTCCTGATGTTTATAACCTTCGATACAATAAAGATTGAAAACCATTTTATAACCATCGGGTAAATTGTCTATCAAAAACTGAATGTCTTCTACTGAAAACTGGCTTTCGATATTGTTTGCTTTTTCTTCAACAAAATTCTCGTCTTCCAAAAACTTCACTTTCTTTTGAACTCTGATAAAAGAAATACTTTCGTTAATCATTATTCGTCTAATCCAACCTTCAAAACTTCCTTCGTGTTTGAAATTTTTTAAATTGGTAAACACTTTCATGAAAGCGGTTATCATAATATCTTCCGCCTGATGAACATCTTTGATGTATTGACGGCAAACGCTTAGCATTTTTGGAGCATATTTGGAATAAATCTGATGTTGTGCATGCCGATTATTTTCGACAGCCAATTCGATTAATTCTTTTTCTTCTTTATGTAAGCTTATTACTTTCAAAATCTATTATGAAGTGTTTCTATTAGCATAGACGAATGTCGATGGAAAATGGTTGTATGATAATTTGAAAATTATTTGATTTTAAAATTTGAAAATAAAAAATCCTAATAAAATAAAGACTTTCCGAAGAAAGAATATTTTCAAAAATTCTATTTTTTTCTATCTATAACATAATTAACCATAATGGTCAAACTGTCTTTATATGGAGAATTTGGAAAATCGTGAAGTAACGAAAGTGCTTCTTGCTGGAATTGCACCATTTTTTGTTCGGC
>DAOLYL010000021.1:14101-20102 GCA_035425765.1 Flavobacterium sp.
GCCATTCCGATGAGTTCACCAAAAAGTCGCATTTTTTCTACCAAAACAACATCTTCTGAAACTGATTTTGCTCCAAGTGCACAACACGAAGCAATTAATGTCGCTGTTTTTTTACGGATAATTTCATAATAAACATCTTCAACAATATCTAATCTTCTGGCTTTTTCTATTTGAAGTAATTCACCTTCACTCATTTCACGAACGGCAACCGAGATAATTTGGAGTAAATCAAAATCGCCGTTGTCAATGGAAAGCAACAATCCTTTTGACAACAAATAATCACCAACTAAAACGGCAATTTTATTTTTCCACAACGCATTGATGGAGAAAAATCCGCGACGACGATTACTATCATCAACCACATCATCATGAACCAAAGTCGCTGTGTGAATTAATTCGATAACACTTGCGCCACGATAGGTTCGTTCGTTTACTTCGCTGTTTTCGGAAATCATTTTTGCTACTAGAAAAACAAACATCGGTCGCATTTGTTTTCCTTTTCGGTTAACGATGTAATAGGTTATTCGGTTTAATAACGCAACCTTGGAAGTCATTGATTCGTAGAACTTTTTTTCGAAAAGTTCCATTTCTTGCTGTATCGGTTGTTTTATTTGAGAAGTGACGTTCATTTATGTTTCAAAGATACAACTTAGAATAGTTTTAGAAAAAAAATTTGCTTCTTGATTAAACCTTTTCTAAAAAAAGTATTCCAAAGAATGAACCATAAAAAAAAGAATTATGAAAATCAAAAACCTAATTTTAGGATTGGCTGTAACACTGACAATCTTAAGCTGTAACAAAGACGATGAAAGTACTTCAACCGAGTTAAACGAAGCAAGAGTAAGTGCAAAAATTGATTTAGTGACTGAAGATGTTGCTAAAATTGTAGAAGACGAATATTCTCAGCAAGCCAATCCTGGCGCAGGAAAAAATGCTGGAGATACAACACAAAATCTTCCTCCATGCGCAACTGTTGAGATTCAATTAACTGAAAATAATTGGACAAGAACTGTTACTTTTAACAATTGTACATTGCCAAATGGAAATGTTTTAGATGGAATTATTGAAGTTAGTGGAAGCACCAACTTTGACACACCAAGTTATACTATCAACTATAGTTTTATAGATTTTTATCACAATGATGTTCAAATTGAAGGAAACAGAACTGTTATTAGAAGTTTGCAAAGCACAACAACACTTGCTGCTGTACATCCTGTAGCGAACATGGAATTTAACATGATAGTTACTTTCCCAAATGGAAATGTTTATAATAGAACAGGAAACAGAATAAGAGAAATGATTGAAGGTTATCAAACACCTTATATTTGGATTGACAACACCTTTTCTATTACTGGAAGTTGGACAACAACTTTTCCTGCTGGAACGCAAACTTCAACAATTACTACTGCTTTAATTGCAAAAGTAACTTGTCCACATATTGTTAGTGGTGCAATTGAGATTACAAGAAACGGAAATATAGCAGTTTTAGATTATGGTGATGGTAATTGTGACAATCAAGCCGATTTAACTTTTAATGGCAATACCACAACCATCATCTTAGGAAATTAAATCGCAAAATCAGTTAGTTATATAAAGAAAAAGCTTCTCTCAATTATTCTTGAGAGAAGCTTTTTTATGACTTATTAGCTAATTGTCCGCAAGCTGCGTCGATGTCTTTTCCACGACTGCGACGTACTTTTGCCACAATATCATTTTGAGTTAAAGCTTTGATGTAGTTGTCGATAGCTTGATCTGACGCTTGTTGGAATTCGCCATCATCGATTGGATTGTACTCGATTAAATTGACTTTGCATGGCACATATTTGCAGAATTTCACCAAGGCATCGATGGACGCTTTGTCGTCATTAATTCCTTTCCAAACCACGTATTCGTAGGTAACTTTGCTTTTGGTTTTTTTGTACCAATATTGCAACGCTTCTCTCAATTCGGGCAATTGAAAGTTTTTGGTAAACGGCATAATGTGATTTCGAGTTTCTTCGATGGCGGAATGTAGCGAAACGGCTAATTTGAATTTCACCTCATCATCTGCCATTTTTTTAATCATTTTGGAAACTCCAGATGTGGAAACGGTAATTCTTTTTGGCGACATTGCTAAACCTTCTTCGGAAGTTATCATGTCGATGGCTTTCATCACGTTGTTGTAGTTCATCAACGGTTCGCCCATTCCCATAAAAACGATGTTGGACAAAGGTCGATTGTAATACAAACGGCTTTCGCGGTCGATGGCAACAACTTGGTCGTAAATTTCGCCTGGTTCGAGATTTCGCATACGTTTTAATCGTGCTGTGGCACAAAAATTACAATCCAAACTACAACCTACTTGGCTGGAAACACAAGCTGTTGTTCGAGTTTCAGTTGGAATTAAAACGCTTTCTACAATCAAACCATCGTGCAAACGAACGGCATTTTTAACCGTTCCGTCTTCGCTGCGTTGCATTTGATCAACCTTGATGTGATTGATAACGAAGTTGTTTTCGAGCATGGCGCGAGTTTCTTTGGAAACATTAGTCATGTCTTCAAAATTATGTGATGCTTTGCTCCAAAGCCATTCATAAACCTGATTGCCGCGAAAAGCTTTGTCGCCATTGGCTACAAAAAAATCACGTAATTGTTCTTTGGTTAAACTGCGAATGTCTTTTTTCTCGATTTCCATGGCGCAAAGGTAAAAACAATTTGTGGATTTGGTTATTTGTGAATTTGGTTATTTGTAATTTTGTAAAAAAATAAAAACATGCATTTCCTTTCCGACGAATTAGATAATTATGTAACGCTTCATTCTGAAAACGAACCAGAATTATTAGCGCAACTGAACAAAGAAACTCATCAAAAAATTTTGCAACCGCGAATGTTGAGCGGACATTTTCAAGGTAGAGTTTTGAGCATGCTTTCTAAAATTATTCATCCGAAAAACATCTTGGAAATTGGCACATATACTGGTTATGCTACTTTATGTTTAGCCGAAGGTTTAGCCGAAAACGGAACGATTGACACGATTGATGTCAACGAAGAATTGGTTGATTTTCAGCGAAAATATTTTGACAGAAGCGAATGGGCAACTCAAATTTTTCAACATCTTGGCGATGCTTTAGACATTATTCCAACGTTGAATAAAAAATATGACTTGGTTTTCATTGATGCTGATAAAGACAATTATGTTAACTACTTTAATGCAATTGTTCCGATGATGAATAAAGGCGGAATTATTCTTTCGGATAACGTTTTATGGAGCGGAAAAGTTTTGGAAGAAGTAAAATCTAATGACTTAACTACAAAAATCCTATTGGATTACAATCAACTTTTGAAAGATGACGAACGTGTTGAAACGGTTTTGTTGCCTATTCGTGATGGATTGACGGTAAGTAGAGTGAAATAGTTTGGAGTTGGAAGTTGCGAGTTATGAGTTATGAGTTATGAGTTTTTGAAAGCAACTTTCTCATATAATTTATAGCAAACAAATCCCATTGTTGCGCCAAAAACATATCCAGTTAGAATATCGGTTGGAAAATGCAATCCGAGGTAAATTCTGCTGTATGCGAAGATTAAAGGAAATAAAAACAATAAGTAAGCGTGTTTATAGTATTTTCTTAAAATCATAACCATAAAAACTGTTGAAGCCATTGAATTGGTTGCATGACCAGAGAAAAAGCTGAATGATTTGCTGGTTTTTACAATTCGGAGTAAACCGTTTATTTCGGTATCGTTTACTGGTCGAAGTCGTTCAAAACCGTGTTTGAAAAGATTTACGGTTTGGTCACAAATCAGAATTAAAACGGCAGTAAATAAAATGTAATAGCCAAATTTTTTCCACCCGATTTTCTTTTGAAGTAAATAAAAAATAAACAGGAAAAACGGTGTCCAATTTAGTTGTTTTGTAATAATCAACCACAAACCATCATAGGTTTCTGAACCTAAATTATTCAGAAAAACGATGGCTTCTTTATCGAAATCGATTATTTTTTCGAGCATATTATCGTTGGCGTTTTATTGGACCAGTTAAATCCTCAAAACTTTCGGTAATTTCGTTAACAGGATTGATGTCTGGCGGAGCAACACTCGATTTTATTTCGTCAACTTCTTTGGTAAAACTTGACGTTAACTCTTTCATGCTATCGGTTACGCCATTAGCATCGGCACTTTTTTGAATTTCCGATTTGATTTCGTTGGTTGCATTTTTTAGTTGTGCCATTCCTTTACCTAACGTTCTTGCAATTCCAGGTATTTTATCAGAACCAAAAAGCATTAACGCAATAAAAATGATGAATACTAATTCTCCGCCGCCAATTCCAAACATAATTTTTGAGTTACAAAGTTTAAAGTTGCAAAGTTACAAAGTTTTCTACTTTTGAATGTTAAACCGTTGTTTTAATTATTAGTTTTTAGACTCATCAAACTTTGATTTAACCGCTTCTTTTGGCCAAGTATTATTTGAAACATCAATATCGGCAGTTTCTTGTTTTGGATCAACTACAATTTTTGTCACCGCTTTTTGTGTTGCAAACGTTCGGATAGCTTCTTTATCGTTCGTTCTCCAAATTTGCGCTGGAAAATGATGATTTTCGGTTGTTCCGTCTTCAAAAGTCATTTCTACAATAATTGGCATTACCAAACCTCCAGGTTTATCAAACGTAACTTGGTAGAAATATTTTGGCGATTTCAATTTGGCTTGTTCTTCTTTGGTAAACGTTTTTTCGATGTATTCTGCAAGCGGTTTACTGTCTTTAATTTCAAACGGTTTGTTCAAGCTAGGTTTGTAACTTTCGCTTCCATCGGCAATCATGTAAACTGCTGGACCTTCGATTTGGTTTCTTCTACGACGTGTTTTTAAAAACGCTTCCACTTCTTTTGAAGGTTCATTGCTTACAAAATATTTTTTCACCTCTTTAATTCCGATGTCGTTATAATCTGTCGTGTAGAACCAACCGCGCCAAAACCAGTCTAAGTCAAAAGCAGATGCATCTTCCATCGTTCTAAAAAAATCTTCTGGCGTTGGATGTTTGAATTTCCATCGATTAGCATAGGTTTTAAACGCATAATCGAATAATTCTCTTCCCATAACGGTTTCACGAAGAATATTCAACGCCGTAGCTGGTTTTCCGTAAGCATTGTTTCCAAATTGACGAATGCTTTCGGAATTGGTCATAATAGGCTCCAATCCTTTTTGATCGCCACTCATATAAGGTATGATATTTTTTGCTGGTCCGCGTTGTGCTGGAAATTTCTCATCCCATTCCATCAAAGCCATATATTCCATAAACGAATTTAATCCTTCATCCATCCAAGTCCATTGACGTTCATCAGAATTGACAATCATTGGAAAATAATTGTGTCCAACTTCGTGAACAATTACGCTCATCATTCCGTTTTTTGTTCGTTCAGAAGTCACACCATTTTTATCTGGACGACCATAATTCCAGCAAATCATTGGATATTCCATTCCTTGATCTTCGGCATTGATTGAAATGGCTTTTGGATATGGATAATCAAAAGTATGCGCTGAATAACTTTTCAACGTATGCGCAACCATTCGCGTAGAATATTGTTCCCAAAGCGGATTTCCTTCTTTTGGATACAATGAAATTGCCATCGAATTTCTCGTTTCCAATTTTACCGCCATTGCATCATAAATGAATTTTCTTGAGGTAGAAATTCCAAAATCACGAACATTCGTCGCTTTAAATTTCCATGTTTTTTTCTTGTCTGAAAAACCTTTTTCGGCAGCTTCGGCTTCGGCTTGCGTAACCACAATTACAGGTTTGTCAAATGTCTTTTCCGCTAATTGATAACGAGCTAATTGTGCTGCTGTAAAAACTTCGTTTCTATTCAATAAATCGCCTGTTGCTTCCAAGATATGATCGGCTGGAACAGTGATATTTACGTCAAAATTTCCAAAAGGCAACGTGAATTCTCCCGAACCCCAAAATTGCTGATTTTGCCAACCTTCAACATCGTTATAAACTGCCATTCTTGGATAAAATTGTGC